>JBJFHK010000282.1:0-5098 GCA_051893535.1 Eubacterium sp.
GGCATTGGCGCATCGGACGCGGCCTGCATTATGGGCCTTAATCCCTGGAAGACCAACCATGATCTATGGATGGAAAAAACTGGGAGAACAACTCCAGAGAATATATCGAACAATCCAGCCGTGCAATATGGAAACGATGCAGAGCCGCTACTCCGGGAATTATTTGCATTAGATTTTCCAGAATATACCGTCTATTACGACGCATTCGGAATGTTTGCACAACCAGAGTATCCATGGTTATTTGCAACACTGGACGGCTATTTTACAACGCCGGACGGGCAGTATGGTGTTCTGGAGATCAAAACCACTCAGATTATGAGAAGCCAACAATGGCAATACTGGAAAGACCGAATTCCAGATCATTATTACATTCAAGTACTGCATCAATTGTTAGCTACAGGGTTTGATCTGGCAATCCTCAAAGCACAGATTAAGTATGAAAGCCACGGCCAGCTAAAACTGTCCACCCGGCATTTTACCATTGATCGAGATGATGAGCAGGTACAGCAGGATATGAAAACATTGCTTACTGCAGAGATTGCTTTTTGGCAAAGCATCGTCGATGATCAGGAGCCAGGCACAAGACTTCCGGAGATTTAAACAAAGGAGATTATATGAATTTTGAGTTAGAAAAACCGATTGAAGAGCTGTTGCCAAAGAAAATCGGGTTTAACGTCGATGAGATTAAACCATGGATTGAAAAATCGATTTCAAAATATCAAGGCATGGTTGTCACAGCTGACAGCATTAAAGAGGCCAAAGATGATAGAGCCAAACTCAACAAACTGCGGAACAGCATAGAAGATGAACGTAAGCGCATCAAGCGGGAGTGGAATAAGCCTTACACTGCATTTGAAAAAGAGGTTAAAAGCCTCGTTGGCTTGATTGATAAGCCTATTGAGAATATTGATGGGCAGCTCAAAACTTACGAGGACCATCGCAAACAGGAAAAGCAGGCAGACATTCAAGCGATATTTGACGAAAATGCGAATGAACTGAAAGATCTAATCACACTGGATCAAATCGCAAATCCAAAGTGGCTCAATGCTTCTTACAACATCGGAACCATTGAAAATGAGATTTTGGCAGCATTAGACGACGTCCGAGGCAATCGGCTTTTAATCCCGGATATTTGCCCGGATTATGAAGATTATGCGATGGACTACTACCTGAAGACGCTGGATATCGTGGCAACAAAGACCGAGTATGAGCACTATAAGGCAGCGCAGGAAAAAATCACGGCCGAACGAAAAGCAAAAGAAGCGGCCAAACAGAAGGCATTGGAAGAGAAAACTCAGATAGAGGAAAAGGCTAAAGAAGCGTCAAATGTGCAGACAGTGCCAAAAGCAGATCAAGAAGCTAAAGAAGCCATTTATCAGGTTGATTTTAGAGTTTGGGGAACAGCAGATCAGCTGCAAGTCTTGAAGACATTTTTGCTGAAACAGAATATTAAATACGGGAGGGTCCAATAATGGTTAACAATGTGATCACGAAACCAGAAGAGATCGATATCGGTCATTCCAAAAACAAGGATATCATTTTGAAAAACAATATTTTTTCTGATAGCAATGCATTTGTGGTGGCACAGCGCATGTCTAAGGCGCTGGCATCTTCGACTATCGTACCAAAGGATTATCGCGGTAATATAGGCAACTGTCTCATTGCTTTGGATTTGGCGACACGCCTGAATACCTCGCCGCTTTTGATCATGCAAAATCTGTATATCATCCACGGTCGACCAGCCTGGTACACACAATACATTATTGCGATGATCAATAACTCGAAAAAATACAAGACGGAGCTTCAGTTTGATGTATCCGGAAAGGGAGATAATCTCAGCTGCTATGCATTCGCAGAAGATTACAACGGCCATATTGTCAAAGGGCCAACTATTACTATGGCTATAGCTAAAGCTGAAGGATGGACCAGCAGGGACGGAAGCAAATGGAAAACCATGCCGGAAGTAATGATTCGCTATCGTGCGGCGTCATTCTTTGGGAGACTGAATTGTCCGGAAATGCTCATGGGTATCTATAGTGCAGATGAAGTCATTGAAGGCGTTGAAAATGCTGATTACGCGATCGTCGATGAAATGGTCGCCAAGGACTTGCACACAGAATCAAATAGCGAACCGGAAGCAACGAAGGATGAGGACGATCCGAAGACTGAGGAAGAACAGCAAGCGGAAAAGCCTGCCGACGATCAGACCGTGATTAACGAATTTTTCGATGAACCTGAAACGGACGCCGACGGACAGACTGTGATTGACGCAAGGTTGAAGTAAATGGCAAGACCGCAAAAAGAAGGGGTTGATTACTTTCCCCTTGACGTCACCATGGACACCAATGTTCAGTTATTGGAAGCGCAGTTTGGTGTCAAAGCATTCGCCGTGTTCGTAAAACTTTTGCAATACATTTACGGATCACATGGATATTACGGCGAATGGTCAGAGGATATTGGTATGTTGTTTTCCCGCTCGATCGGTGAAGATCGCACACTCGTGTCAGATATCGTCCAAGCTGCTATTAGAAGAGGACTCTTCGATGCATCGATGTTTAAAAAACATCACATCCTGACGTCGCGCGGCATTCAAAAACGCTATTTTGAAATGACCAAACGGCGTCAAGTGCTAGAAATCAAGAAAGAGTATCTTCTGGTTCATGGTGTCCTAAAAAAAGTAAATGCATACAATAACGGCGTTAATGTTAACAATAACTCCAAAAATGCGCGCAGTAATACACAAAGTAAAGTAAATAAAAGAAAAGTAAATAATAGTATATATACGGCCCCTGCTGGGAGCCGTAATAAGGCGCGTAAAACGCGCCAAGCCGCTAACGCGGCAAAAAAAGATAAAGATTATTTAGAAAGGGAGCGGCTTATCGATGAGATTGCAGAAAACGATACAGCAAGTGTGATGAGGTTAGCAGAAGATGAACAGTAAGGAATTTAACGAACGATTTAAGAAGACCAGCTTCCGGAATATCAGCCGGTATCTTCGGGTTCTTCGAAAAGAGCATCCGTATAACAACGACGTGATCACGCAGGCGATAGAAATTATTGACTGGCTTGGAGACTTGAAGACTGGAAAGACTCCCGATCCGCCGAGCGAAAGACCAGCAAAAAGAGAACCGCCTTATCTAGCTGTTGGGGACAGGACATTCCCGCTCCTGGAGAAACGCGACGCACCGCTGCTGCTTTTAAAGCCGGAGAACGGTTTTTATATTGATTCGGAGCATTTTCAAGGTGTTCAGTACTTCATCAACCGGCAGCATGATTTCATTGTGATCTACGACAAGCGGTGCGGAATATTGGAGATTGATTTTAAGTGTATGTCGCAGTTCATTGATGAACTGTTAGAAATTGAGGATATGTATGTTACAGCTTAGTACGATTTTTGGAAGTCTGGATGTGAACGATCTGTTCAAGATCAGAGGGAGGACTTACGTGAAGACATACCCGAGGAAGAGCGAGAAAGGCGTTCTAAATGCCTACGAGATCAAGACAGCAAGGTTCGCCAGCTTTCCGGAGACACAGCAAGTCGTGATTGTGAGGCAGGAAAAATGAACTACTCTTTTTTCATCAAGGGAAGACCGAAGGGAAAGGGCAGGCCGCGTTTCACCAGAACCGGCCATGCCTATACACCAAAGACAACGGCAGCGTATGAAAACCTGATCAAACAGGCTTTCGTCGAACAGATCCACGGAGACGACTACAAAGGCCCTCTAAAAGGGCCGATATACGCGGTGGTAGAGGCGCACTTCCGAACGCCGAACAGCATCTCGGAAAAGAAGAAAAGCCGGATGTGGGGCAATCCCTACGCGAAGAAGCCGGACGTGGACAACATCGTCAAAGTTGTGCTGGATGCCTTAAACGGCTTGGCCTTCGAAGACGACAAACAGGTTTGCGAGATCAGGATGTCGAAGAAGTACGCTTTCAGCGATGAATCGGAGGGCGTGACGGTAACGATTGTGGATTGGAATTGAACATGGATTATAAATGCGATAACGAAAGATGTTTAAGCTGCATGTATGTCGGCAAGAACAAGTGAAATAGCGGTGTCAGATCATATTTGAAGCCAGCACAGGAGGAGTAAAAAGCATGAAACTCAAAGAAACAGACGGCAGTGAAAACCGTTTCTGTCAGTATCCGGCCTACACCGTACGTGGAGCGGATGCGAACCCGCAGAAAATTCACGAGAAACTTTTCAATGAAGGGCAGGGGTATAAGTACGCGATCGTCTTCGACGAGATGCTAGACGAATTTGAAGACGCGCCAAAAGAGACACCGGTCTACTATCTCGACGACATCTTGAAAGAAGTCATGGCGTACGCGGGAAAGGAACTTGTCTTTGATACGATTGAAGAGATGGGGTGGACAGCAGTTGATGGGAGGAAAAAATGATTGTAAACATTGTAACAAAATACAACGAAGGAAAAATAGAAGCGCCGGAGTGGTTGCTTAGCACAATTGCTTTTTACGTAAGTAAAGGAGCGAACCATTTAGCGTTGGTTGGGTGCAATGTGCATGCCAAAGAAGCACGAGAAATATCGCGACAAATTCTTGATGCACTTCGAGAAAAGGTAGGAGGGGAAAAAGATGATTAATTCAAAAATTTTTACAAAAAATGAACAAGTGATTTTGGGATCATTACCAAGTCACTTTAGGTGGATTACAAGAGACGAAGGCAAAGGAGGAAGCCTTTACGTATTTGAAAATAGGCCAGAAAGATGCGGAACTGAATTTGTATGTAGCAATCCACTCGCCGATGTCTCAGGCATAAGAGTGTTTGACCACATCTTTAAAAGCGTAACTTGGGAAAACAGCCCGATACAATTCAGGGCTGTTCTCCTCGACGAAGTGGAAAAGGCGTATTTAAAGTCGGTGCTCAGCCCATTCCAAAAAAGAATTGCTTACGTAAAAAAGACGAATACGGAATGTGGAGGATTGCAGTACATCCGAGTGGTGTTAAAAAATTGCGATTGGATGGTTTTTCCAGTCTTTCGGGCTGGAACAATGTACAAAGGCATGACGGTCGACGAAAATTATTCGCTTCAGGATTTGGGGATTGGATATGAGTAAGCCAATCACACACCGCTGC
>JBJFHK010000283.1:0-5087 GCA_051893535.1 Eubacterium sp.
TCCGCCTGATCAATATAGTGTTCCCGCATGGCAGGCTCGAACACGGCATAACTGTCATGACCGACCCTCTCCGCATACTGCCTGGCCAGAATCGTCCAGTCCACCATACGGAAAACCGGTGCCTGACAGTCTTCCACATAGTAAATGCCGCAGTGCAGATGGAGATGAACAACGCGTCCATCTCTGTACCATTCCATATTCAGCAGTTCTTCAAAAGGCCCTTTTTGAATATTATTCCTCTGCACAAGAAAAAGGAAATGGTCGGATTCAATCCGGGAAGAGACAGCCGGTTTCAGCCAGCTTCCCTTAATCACATGATAAACAAAGCGGAGCATCTGATCTCCACCTTCACTTCCAAAAGTTTCATTAATTGCCTTAAAATTCTGTATATCGAACAGGATCATGGCATAATCCGTTCTGCTCGTCCGGGAAAAGATACGCTCACATTCGCGGATAAAGCCCTTGCGCGTATAGCCGTCGGTCATGGTGTCAAAATATTCCTGTTCAAGGAGCTTATCCAGCTCATCTCTGCTCTGCGGAAGTTTTGCAGATACCGTTTCCCCTTCTCCGACCGTGCTCATCACAAGGGCATGTCCGGTCTTTCCGTCCGGCAGAATGACTTCAACCGCATCGACCGTTTCATAGATTTTCCGGATCGGATCCATATAGGTCTGCGGACCCTGTACATGATTTGCAACCGGACACGGTGGACATGGCTCGTCAAGGTTCATCAGACATTTATAGCACTTTTTACCGACCTGTAGTGACGGATACAGTTCTTTGGTCGTCTGATTGACACTGATTACGTTATAGTCTTCATCGATAATATAGATTCCGGATGATTTTCCGTTCATAGAATACCCCTGATCATGTACCGCAGAAGACATGAAAATTAACTATCGTCAGTCATTTCTGCAGCATTCTTCTTTCTTAATAATCGTGATAATATCATTATAGTTATTAGACCTTCAGACGTCAAACAGATAAATGCCAAGGATGGTGTCAAGAGCTAGTGGGAGTTTTTGTTGACTGATCTTCAGGTTGTTTTGTGATCTGTACGCGGCCTGTGTCTGGAACGCCTCCCGGCTCCCTTCGCGCATGCTCACGCTTCCGACTCCGCCGGCCCTCTCCGGGCCGCCGATCGTCTGGCAGCGAGGCGCTCAGAAGTCCAGGCATAGGCCGCGCTACAGTCTCACATTCAATCAGCTAAACAGATCTTTTGCTGCCCCAAAGCTCTTGATCAGCATCTGGATCCCTGAAGCTCCATCTATGACGATAGGCTCTTCATCAAAAGGTATCAGACTTTCTGCTTGCTGCGGCGATATAACCAAGCTCTTTTTTATGGTTGTTAAAGAACTCGAACATCCCCATAAACATCGATGTATTTTCTGGCTTTGTTCCGTTGGAAATGATTTCGGATGTCCTTTCAGCACCTTCATCACGGATCAATCCTTCCGGATCCAGAAGAGACATGTCGTCCATCTTTATCAGCGTCTGGAAACCGTATCTTTCGAACTTTTTCTTCCATTCATCTGAAGTCAGAGGCTCCACATGAACATTAATTGTACGGCTGATGCCGGCTGTAATTTCCGTTCTTTCCTCCTCACTTCCCACGTGCAGGCACACATCCTGCGTCAGAAGAATTCCGCCCGGTTTCAGAACCCGGGCATATTCGCTGATGGCCCTGTCTTTCTGATCTCCAAGGAGCATGGTCAGCATCGCCTCATTGATAACTACATCAAAACTTTCATCTTCAAACGGAAGTTCAAACGCGCTGCCCTGTACAACGGATATTTTATCTTCCAGATGGTGTTTTCTGATATTGTTCTTCGCGTTCTCCAGAGCATCTGCATCAAGATCCAGTCCGGTCACCTGGCATCCATACCTCTCTGCAATCTGAATCATGGTTGTTCCCATATTGCAGGCGACTTCCAGAACCTTGGTATCTTTTCCGATATCTGCCTGTTCTAAAAGCCATTCTGTTGCATTGATCCCTCCCGGACGCAGTCTGGTTTTTCCCATTCTGGCAAGGAATACATGACCGGCTTCATGTCCTTTCGGCGCCGGATTGACATCCTCCGCATGAGGACCGGATGATGTAATGACGAACCCGCTGTTTTCCAGTGCCTCTTTAATCCGGCCAAAGGAAATATTCATCATCTCAGCACCTTTAGGGATCGTCATGATCCTGCCCGCGGTATTTCTTACCTCCGGATCTGCGATCGGCTTAAATCCCAGAGATACCATAATGTCGATAAGCTCCGGATATTCTTCGCAGAGGCTGCTTACACTTCTGTTAAGATCAAGTACTTTATTCATTTTAACTTCCCTCCTTAGTATTGGATTTCTATAGTGAACTTTCCCGGTGTTTTCATATTCACCGATGATTTGATTGCTTTAATTATAGTAAGATGCATCTAACATGTATATGGTTTAAACCACATTTTGTGAAGGGATTTTTTTCTCTGTTGCTGTACTTTTCTCCGGATCCGTGTTGAGCAGTAATGGATACGCTGAACGACTATGCCTGTTCACAGATAAATTTCAGCCTCTCAATATATGCGTCTGTTTTCTTTATTGAATACGACATATGCCCGACTCCGTCCACGATAGTATATTCAGCCATTGGATATGCCTGTTTCAATCCCTGGCAGCACAGCTTATATGCTTTTTCCTCTCTTCCATAGAAAAAGTGCATTGTTTTCTGCACGGCCTCGTTGAACTGAGGAAAATCAAAAGTGTAGCAGCATTCCACTTCTCGTTTTATAGTTTCATTCGTCAGTATTTCTGCCGTATCAGAAAAAATCTCCGCTTATCACAAAGCAACGACGGATTTCCAGCTGTCGGCCATAACTCTTCCCTTTCTGCGCATTCCGATACTGAAAAACCACTTTACAAAAACCGTAAAACGAGGATAATTATAGTTAGATATAATTAACTATCACAGAATGTTACTAATTTCTGTCCCTGTTCTGTATTAATACAAGGACATGCCAAAAGAAAGAGAATCAGAATGAAAGCGGATTATCGAAAACATCGCGGAATATATCAATCTGAACGATAAAGCAAAGCGGTATAAACAGGAGGTACGACATGTCATTTTGGGATAATACCCGCAGGCCGGAAGGTCAGGGCGGAAAAATTATGGTCGCGATGATGAATCTCTGCCACAGCCCTGTCGCGCGATGGGCGCTTCAATTCCTGAATGTTTCAGATGATGCCGTAATTCTGGATTGCGGATGTGGCGGCGGAGCCAACATTAAACGGCTGCTGAAAAGATGCCCCCGCGGCATCGTTAAAGGCCTCGACTACTCTCCCGTCAGCGTAGAGAAAGCGCTGGATCTGAATAAGGAAGCCGTATCTTCTGGCCGCTGCGCCGTGATTCAGGGCAGCGTGGCGGACATGGAATTTAAAGATGCCAGCTTTGACGCGGCGACCGCCTTCGAAACCGTCTACTTCTGGCCGGACCTGCCCCAGTGCTTCCGCGAGGTCCGCAGAGTGCTCCGCCCTGGCGGCACATTCTTTATCTGCAATGAAAGTAATGGCGACACTGATAAAGATGATAAATGGACAAAAATCATCAGCGGCATGAAAATCTACAAGGATTCTGACCTGAAAGCCTTTCTGGAAGATGCCGGATTCCATGATATAAAAATTCATAAAATCAGGCGCTGGCTCTGCATGACAGCAAAAAAATAACTAAACTAGGTGTCAAATCTTTCCATTTCTGTCAGCACCAGATTCCGATAGATCAGATCCGGCCGCGTGGTGAACCCCATCTTCTCCCAGAATGCGTTCCCGGCCGCATTGCGGGAGAAGACGACGAGATTGACCTTATGAATTCCCTGCTTTTTCAAAGCCTCCAGCGCGCTTTCAACCAGTTTCCTTCCAATGCCCTTCCGCTGATAATCCGGAAATACCGCCGTGTGACTGATGTAGCCGCGGCGGCCGTCATTTCCCGTAAGAATGGCACCGATTATTCTGCCCTTTTCCACTGCTGTAAAGCAGTTATCCGGATTCCGTTTAATATATTTTTCGATGCCATCCCTTGAGTCGTCCAGATTGTTCAGTCCCATCCCCGGGCAGCTCAGCCACAGAGCATATACTTCATCATAATCAGAAATTTTCATCTTCCGGATTTCCATCATCTTTCCCTCTTATATTTCTAAACAAAATCAACACGCCAAGGGTAATCCCTGCACTGATGAGAAATACTGTCGAATGCACCAGCAGATTTCCTTCATCCCCGCTGGAAAGCCGCAGCAGGCCATCAACAAGCGCGCCAATTATGATACTAAGTATGATATTTATTTTATTCATCTTGCAGTTCTTCCTTTGTCTGACATAATACAATCTGAAAACCGCAAATGCAACAGACCCTTTTCCCAGCTATCGGGAAAGCGCCTGCCCCTGCGTGATTTCTTTATAGCAGAAGCAATCCTTCGTGTGGGAATTAATCACACCGACAGCCTGAAGATAGGAGAACAGGCTGACTGAGCCGGCGTACTTCATCCCGCGTTTCTTCAGGTCGGAGGACATCTGATCGCTGTATACATCGGTCGTAACTCCCGGCTCCTCATAAATGGTCTTTCCGTCCGTGAAGTGCCATACATAGGAATCGAAGGAGCCGAACTCCGGCAGGATCTGGTCGCGGATAATCCGGGAATTGATGATGCTTCCCCTGATTTTCCGCTCTGAACGGATAATTCCCTTATCCTGCATCAGAGAATTGATCTTCTCTTCACCATAGTCCGCGACCTTCATCAGGTCGAAATGATCATAGGCTTTTCTGAAATTCTCCCGCTTATGCAGAAGCGTCCTCCAGGACAGGCCGGCCTGAAAAAGCTCGATGACGAACATCTCATAGAGCTGCCGCTCATCATGGCAGGGCCTTCCCCACTCCTCATCGTGATACTTCAGATAGAGCGGATCTTTCTGATAGTCTCCCGGGCAGCGAGGTTTATTATCTATGCTCATCCTGCTGTTTCTCCTTTCTGGATTACTCTGTCACCTTCTCCAGCAAAGCCATCATCGCGCGTTTCTCACAGACAGCCTCTTCCAGATGAAAGACTGCAAAGTGATTGCCG
>JBJFHK010000284.1:0-5034 GCA_051893535.1 Eubacterium sp.
TGTTTCCAAAATCAGATAGGGAGGATTAATCAATGGCTGACGAGACAATGAAAAAGCTAGACCTTGCGGATTACTCAAAGATGAAAGAGCTGCTTACCCTGCAGCTTCTTTCATCCGACGGAAACGGATACAAGCTGGATGATGTTCCCTATCGCAAGGTGGAGGATATGACGCTGGTTTACCGCTTTGATCTGGGAGATACGGAAAACGGTCGGGCAAGCATACTCGTGACCAATGACATGCTTCGCCGTTATGGCATCGACGAGGAGCAGCTTCATCAGGATGCCATGGCCTCAACGGTAAATAACCGACCGGCGTCACTCCGGACCATGGGCGATGTTCTCTCCGGCGTGGAAATGGAGAGCACGCCTCTCTGGGTTGCGTCCGTGGATGGCGGGATGAACGGAGCCTGCGTCATTCAGTATCCGGGGTTTCTGGATCAGGCCGCAAAGACGCTCGGTGGCGACTTCTTCGTACTGCCCTCTTCCATTCATGAGGTACTGCTCTATCAGGATGACGGAACCATCGGCAGGAAAGATCTTGAAGAGATGGTCCAATCGATAAATGAGTCCGAGGTGGCTCCGGCGGACCGGCTTTCTGATTTTGTCTATCACTATGACAGCAAAGAGCGGGTCTTTGAGAATGCCAGAAGCTTTGAGGCAAGAGCAGAAGCCAGAGAACAGGCTGCGGATAACCATATGGAAAATCCATCCGCCATGACGGTACTTCTTGTGGAACCGGAAAAACATCCGCAGGTGGTGGAAATCGGCTCGGATCTCAAAAGCCTGCAGAGTGCCATCGGCGGGATGATCGAGACGGTATATCCATTTGAGGAGAATGTCGGGCTGATCGTCAATGAGGAAGGAAAGTTAAACGGACTACCGCTGAATCGTGCGCTGAAGGATGAGAATGGCGAAGTTCTTGATGTGCTGGCGGGAACTTTTCTTGTGACCGGGCTTAGCGAGGAAGGCTTCTGCTCACTCACAAAGGACCAGACAGAAAAGTTCCAGCAGGAATTTTATCAGCCGGAGGCATTTGTCCGGATGGGCAACAGCATTATGGCAATTCCGATTCCGGAGGAAAGACTGAAGGCCGCAGAGAAAGCAAAGGATCAAGGCAGGGATGCAGCTGCGCGGCCGAAGAACCGGAAGCCGGAAATCGACGGGCATTGAAACAGCGGGAAAAGGAGGTGGTGATCGTTGCAGGAGGAAGTGGAAAACAGGACGGTGAACCTTGCCATCAGCACCGGTAAGATCAGCGCACGGCTGATCATGAAGGCGGCATTAAAAGGCATGGCTGTGATAAAGCACAAATTGTCCGCCGGAAAGGATCAGAAACCCATTGGAAAGCAGACCATAAAAGAGCTGATCGGTCAGAATCAGGGTGTCAGCAACATCGATATCGCGAAAACAGACCTCCGGGGCTTTGAAAAATACGCCAGGAAATACGGAGTAGATTATGCCATTACAAAGGACAGATCCGTCATGCCGCCGAAGTATCTTGTCTTTTTCAAGGCCAGGGATGCAGATGCCATGACAGCGGCATTCAACGCCTATTCCGCGGAGATTCTTACGAAATCGGGGCGTCCGAGCGTTCTGAAGGCACTGCACAAGATGGCTGAAATCGTAAAGGATATTCCCGCAAAGGTGGTATCCAAAGAGAAACAGAGGCAGCAGTCGCGATGAAGATGGATACAGTGAAATTTAAGAAGCTTCTGATCCGGCTGCTCCCCTATCTCATGGTTGGTCTGGTCTGTACAAACTTTGGAGAAGCCTGGCGCCTTGCGGAAGGCGCGGATGCATCAGAGAAGATGCTCTCGTTCTTTTCCGGTATCGGAACTGCTTTTGAGAACCCGCTTCCCAGCCTTCACCCGCTGGATCTGTTCGTTGGGACTTTAGCCGGTGCCGGCATATGGCTTGCGGTGTATCTCCGGGTAAAGAACGCAAAGCATTACAGGCACAATCAGGAATATGGCTCTGCAAGATGGGGCGGACCGAAGGACATTGAACCGTTCATGGATCCGGTTTTCGAGAACAACATTATTCTCACAAGGACGGAGCGGCTCATGATGAGCAACCGCCCGAAAAATCCGGCCAATGCGAGAAACAAAAATGTGCTGATCGTCGGCGGCTCCGGTTCAGGTAAGACACGGTTCTGGATCAAACCCAACCTTCTTCAGCTCCACAGTTCCTATGTTCTCACCGATCCGAAAGGAACGACGCTGCTGGAGGTGGGTCATGTTTTCGAGCACGCAAATTATCGGATCAAGATATTCAATACCATCAATTTTAAGAAGAGCATGCATTATAACCCGTTCGCCTATATTCACAGCGAGAAAGATATTCTGAAGCTGACAACGACACTGATGACCAATACCAAGGGCGAGGGAAAGGGAGCGGATCCGTTCTGGGACAAAGCGGAAACGCTGCTCTACTGCGCGCTCATCGGTTATATCCATTACGAGGCCCCGAAGGAGGAACAGAATTTTGCCACACTGATTGAATTCATCAATGCTATGGAGGTCCGCGAGGATGACGAGGATTTCCAGAATCCCGTGGATCTGATGTTTGAGGACCTCAAGAAGCGCAAGCCGGACCACTTTGCGGTGCGGCAGTTCGCGAAATTTAAATTGGCTGCCGGCAAAACGATGAAATCGATCCTTATTTCAGCCGGCGCAAGGCTGGCACCCTTTGATATTCAGGAAGTCCGGGAAATCACCATGTACGATGAGCTGGAGCTGGATACGCTGGGAGACAGAAAAACAGCACTCTTCCTCATGATGAGTGATACAGACAGCAGCTTCAATTTCCTGATCAGTATGATCTACACGCAGCTGTTCAATCTGCTCTGTGAGAAGGCTGATGATGTTTACGGCGGGCGGCTTCCGGTACACGTCCGGTGCCTGATTGACGAGGCGGCAAATATCGGACAGATCCCGAATCTGGAAAAGCTGGTGGCAACCATCCGGAGCCGTGAGATCAGTACCTGTCTGGTGCTGCAGGCAAGATCTCAGCTCAAGGCAATTTACAAGGACAATGCCGATACGATCATCGGCAATATGGATTCCCAGGTATTTCTGGGTGGCTCTGAGCCTACCACGCTGAAGGAGCTTTCGGAGGCGCTCGGCAAGGAAACGATTGATACCTTCAATACCTCGGATACGAGGGGCAACAGCCCGAGTTACGGAACAAACTATCAGAAACTGGGCAAAGAGCTGATGAGCAGAGATGAGCTTGCCGTACTGGACGGCAGCAAATGTGTCCTGCAGCTGCGCGGTGTCCGGCCTTTTCTGTCAGACAAATACGATCTGACGAAGCATCCAAATTACAAATATACCGCTGATTACGATAAAAAACTCACCTTCGACATTGAGAAGTTTCTGGATACCAGAGCAAAGCTTCACCCGAAGGATGAGTTTTTTGTTGTCTCTGCGGAAGATCAGGAGGTTTAAAAAATGGCAGATGAAAACAGAATACCGGATTCGGTCCCCGACTTTGTCAGGGAGGCTGAGGAAGCTATGGCAAAAGGGGAAACCTTTGACCCGCCGGCGGAAGTAACGATTAAGTTTGGAAAAGGACTCGTTGGCGAGCCGTTTACCTCGAAAAGCGGGAAGGAGCTGGTGGAAGTAAAGATCCCGAATCCTGATCGAGGCGACAGCCGGCCCTGGGAATCCTTCGTGATATCACCAAAGGTGATTCATGACAACAAATTCGGAAAGGGCGTGTGGATGAAACTCCCCGGGGACGGGACAACCAGACTGTCCAGATCCGTGAAAACAGGCATGAACGAAAACGGGATGCCTGTCTGGGGGCATGAAACCCGGGAGGTATCCAATACAGAGCTCAAATCCCTGCTGGAAGCTTACAAGAATAAAGACAGAGGATCGGTACTTTCGGATCTGTCTGAACGGAAAGCAGAATCATCAGATGTAAAGCCTCATGGAAAAACTTCCATGAAGGAAAGATAAAGAACCATTTAACACAATCCAATCATTCAATTAAGGAGGAAATTCATTATGGAATTTTTCAACAGCGCAATCACCGTACTGCAGACTCTTGTTGTTGCACTTGGTGCAGGTCTTGGAATCTGGGGAGCAATTAACCTTCTGGAAGGTTACGGCAACGATAATCGTGCGACACGTTCGTAAGCGAAAAACTTACGCACAAAGTCGAAGGGCTTAAAGCCTGAAACTTTGGAGAACTGATATTCCAATGAGTGAAATGAGGGAGTAACGACCCGAAGCGCTCACACTGATACTCCGACTGGCATAGCGTGCAACCGCGGACTGTCAGAAGCTCGGTGAAGTCGGCAGAGAGCAACCGTAATTATGGTGACGAGCCATGAACGAAAGCTGTTCAGAGGTGGATGGTGTTGCCTATATGTCGGGTGTCGGATACCCATGGTTAGAATGTATGAAAATACTGACGTACTTCCGAATGTACGAGTCTATACGTTAATACTGTCGAAAGGCAGTAGCCATTATACGGGCGTGTCTGTGGATTAGTAAAACTGGTTGTTATGAACATCCATGTATCGTTGCAGGCGGTACGATTCTGCAGAATCAGGCACAGGCTTAGAGGAAGGACCTAAAGGTAGCCAATGATAGGAATATCGGAACGTGGAAAGCTGGGAATGGTTAGGCTGTTGCAGGCTGACTGAGCCAGTAGACAGGAAAGGATTTCGGTCTATAACTGTCTTTTATCCCAGTGAGAGTAGGGGCACAGTACCTGTGAAGCGGTAATAACAAGACCGTGGAGGGATAGCCCCAAGTCGGATTCAACAATAAAAGTAAACACACGTTAAACGCAGCTTCGAGTATGACAAAGAAAATCCAAACCGAAGGGAGAGGATGCCTGTGTTGACTTCGAAACAGCAAGAAAGGAAATCGAAACAGAGGAAAATCCGCAACTCAGAGTATTACGACATGGAAAGTACTTTTGACAGGCTGTATGCGGACAGTAAAAAGGGCAAGGTATTTAATCACCTGATGGAAATCATCGAGAGTGAGGAAAATATCAAGCTTGCATACAGAAC
>JBJFHK010000285.1:0-27300 GCA_051893535.1 Eubacterium sp.
GGCGTTCCCGACCAGAAAGTGAGCCGGGAAGTCGGGAACGGACCGCCCGAGAGCGGGTTTCCCGACCGGCAGAAATCAGAGTCGGGAAACGGCGGAAAAAATGTGGCGTTCCCGACCAGAAAGTGAGCCGGGAAGTCGGGAACGGACCGCCCGAGAGCGCGTTTCCCGACCGGCAGAAATCAGAGTCGGGAAACGGCGGAAAAAATGTGTCGTTCCCGACCAAAAAGTGAGCCGGGAAGTCGGGAACGGACAGCCGGAGAGCGCGTTTCCCGACCGGCAGAAATCAGAGTCGGGAAACGGCGGAAAAAATGTGTCGTTCCCGACCAAAAAGTGAGCCGGGAAGCCAGAAACTGGCATAATTATCGGCCTTTTATCTTATAATAGTTATTTTTGTCAGTCTATTGAAATTATATACGTTAGAAGATATGATATAGAGAAAACGATGCTGTATTACCCAGGGAAAATAATATAGGGGAGGGTGACGTGGGATTTATTGAGATTGCTAAAGAGGAGCTGGATAATAAAACACTGCTGCTTGAGAAGTTTCGGAAAGAGGCCGATAAAATGGCGGCATTTCAGGGGTTCAGTCTTGATGTCAGAAAGAAGAAGAGTGGTGATTATTATACTGTATATTTTCCACGCAGGAATAATGATGGAATAAGAGAGAGACGATATGTGGGACAGGGAGAAAAAGAGCTAGTTGACAAAGTGAAAATGCATTATGCATTAACTCAGTCGATACAAACACTGCAAGCAGATGTAAAATTGCTTCAGCCTGTAGTTGATAAATATAAAGAAATTGAGATTAATCAGACGGAAAACTGGCCGGCAGCGTATCGAAAGCTCCCGGCCGAATGTTATGAATTGGCAGGGATGACAGATCTTCACTCTTGGGCACAAAAATACAGGAATATTCATCATATTGGCGATTTTCGATACCCTCAGGATTTAAAACAAACGACAGAGGATGGTGAGCTGGTACGGTCGAAATCGGAGGCCATAATTTATAATTGTCTTCTTAGAGAAAATCTGTCATTTGTATACGAAATGCCGCTGATGTTTCAGGGGAGTTCGATAGAACCAGATTTTACAGTTTATTCACGGAAAACTGGTCAGCTGATTATCTGGGAGCATCTTGGACTGCTTTCATCCTCGGAATATATCCGAAAGATACAATGGAAACTTCGTCTATTTCAGCAGTCGGGATATATCCTGGGAGATAATCTGATTTTCAGCACGGATACTGCAGATCATGGAATTGATACCAGTGAAATAATGGAGATTATCAAGGAATATTTGATTTGAACTTTTCATAGCTCGTGCAGAATTCTTTTTACATGATGAAGAAATACCTGAGATTCCTGTCAGGCCGAATCAGGCCTTAAGGAAATCTCAGGTATTTCCTAGCGGAGAATGCAGCTACCGCCCTGTGATATTTTTGAATACAGTATACTCAGGCAGCCCGTTCCCGGAAGAAGAACCCCGCCCATCCACGACGCCTCAGCATCGGGCGGGTATCCGGGATCCTTGTTGTCGTCTGACGAACAGACAATAAGAAACCGGCCCGAGAGTCATGGGCCGGTTTTTTAACTGTACAATCTGGATCGTCGGCAGTGTGACAGTCATTTTCGCAGCCGATTAAATCCAGATGTTCATCTTCTTTACTTATACTTCTTCAGCGTCTTTGTGATTTTGCTGTAGAGACTCACCGCTTCCGGCCGGTTTGGAGCCGCGCTGATATTCGTCTGAGCGGTCTGGCATCTGCCCCAGAGGGATTTGCGCGCGGACTGGCTCAGCTTCTTAAGTGGAAGGGACAGGTACAGGGAGTTGATATTCCTGCAGAGGCGGCTCTTCTCGTTCGTGCTGATGTAATACTTGCTGGCCGGGTCAGTGACGGTCAGCAGTGCTTTCGTCCGGGCGGTGAAGATAGAATTCAGGGAACGGATTTCTTCAACATCGACGGTGGTTTTTACTTCACTGACGTCCTGCTTATAGAGCTTTGCCATGGAGGCCTTGTCTGAAGCAGAGACGACCGGCGATTTCTGCAGCTTTTCATTATTCTTCTTCAGTGATTTCAGAACGGAGGCCCGCTTCTGTCCGGCCGCTTTCAGGCTGTACCACGGTTTTGTGGAAGCGGCCGAGGCATCGCTGCTGCCGAGCCCGGAAATCAGCTGAGAGATCAGGTCGCTGATACTGATATCGTCATCGTCGTCTCCAGTCAGGCTGATGACGATATCGTATTTATTCGAGATCTCGTTGCAGGTCTGGATGAGATCAGAATAGGTCGAGGCCTGTTTCAGTTTCTTTGTCTCGGCGGATCTGATATTCTGGATGATGCCCCAGTAATATGCGCTGTATTTCTTCTTGTTTTTCGGCATTAATGCCTGGAATTTGCGGACTGCAGTGGACTTCAGATCTTTCAGACTGCCGCTTTCCGGAGCGATGCTTTTATTGAAATTCAGAAGCTGCTGATAAACGGCCAGATCATTGGTATAGTAATTTGAAGCATCGGCAGCCTGGTACGGGGTCTGAAGCATTTCCAGCCGCAGCTGGACGGCAGAACGAGCCTGCTCGATTTCTTTTTTTACCTCAGGATTGTACATGTCCCTGTTCTGGCTGTACTGATTATCCAGTTCGCCCAGTGCGAGAATGTATTTCTGGCGCAGGTCCTCGACCGAGTTTCCGGTACTTTTTGTGTGTGCGGCGGCTCTTATATTCGAGTATACAGTATACCTGGATCCGCTACTTCCTGAGTCAATGTTAGTATTCTCCGTTTTTCCATGAGACCGGGCAGCAGCCGTGCTGCCAGTGTATGCAGATTTCCCGAAGTCTGAAACGGCATTTGATCTGCCGGCAGATTCATTGCTGACAAAGGCAGAAGAGCCAGGGGACGCCGTGCCAGTCTGGCTGGATTTTTGACTGGTCCGGGCAGAGTTTCCGCTCGCTGCATGTCTTTTTGTCTTGGCAGAGAAAGTTGATTTCGTGATCTTTACCTTCTTCACCGCGTGCAGTTTTACGTGTGATCCGGAGTTTCCGAGTGTCGTGACAGACGCGGTTACGTACACGGTTCCGGCTTTTCTGGCGGTCAGAAGGCCGTCTGCTGTAATGTGCGCGGCGCTGCCGCTGATGCTCCACTGAATCTGCTGGGAAACGTCCTTTGAATGTCCGTTTTCGGAGGCCAGGGCTTTGAACTGGCTGGAAGAACCGGCTTTCAGGGATTTTGCGCCCCTGGTGATTTTTATTTTGTCAGGAGCCTTCTTAACGGAAAGTGTGACCTGGTCGGAGACGCTTCCATCGTAGTTTCTGACGGTGATGGAAGCCTTTCCGACGTGGCGGGCGGTCAGGACCGGATCAGTGTTTCCGTCGCAGTAGAGGACGTCCGGATTGTCAGAGGACCAGTAACGCTCCATGTTTGAGGCATCAAGCGGTGCGATGACGGCGGTCAGGGACCGGGAATCGCCCAGGAGAATCTCATGACCGGAAGGAATGCCGGCAATTGTAATGGAGGATGCCTTGGTTTCCGGCTTTACGGTGACGGAGACGGAGGCCGTCTTTCCGCCGCAGGCTGCGGTGATCGTTGTTTTTCCGGCCTTCTTCGCGCTGACGATGCCGGAAGAGGAAACGGCCGCAATGGACGGGTCGGCGCTGCTCCAGCTGATGCTGTCTGTGCAGGATGCCGGACGGACCAGGCTGTCGATGCCGCAGTCGTCTCCTTCGGTCAGATCCAGTTCGGACGGCTTGACTTCAAGGGAGCTGACGGAGGAATTTCCGGCGGATGCCGCGCTCTGCACAGCCTTCAGGCAGTCGATGTTTCCGTAGGCGCTGTACTGGCTGAAATGGTCGGAATCAGTCGTTCCGCAGATGATATTTCTGACCTGCTGAGGTGTGAGGTCCGGGTTCGCGTCCAGGACCAGGGCGGCCTCCGCGGCGACACAGGGAGAAGCCATGGATGTTCCGTCCATTTGTGCATAGCTGTCTCCAGGAAGAGTGCTGAGCACATGGAATCCCGGTGCGGAGACATCTGTAGTCGTGCCGAAGTCGGAGAAAGAAGCCGGCTTCTTTTTCTCGTTTGCGGCGTTGACGGAGATGACTTCATTTTCCTCTTCCGGCGTATCGTTATAGTTGTTGGAGTCGTTGCCAGAGGCGGCGACCAGGGTCATGCCGTGTTCGTCTGCGTTTCGGAGACTCTGTTCCAGAATCCGGTCTTTCACGCCGAATCCAAAGCTCATGTTTACAACTTTAGCGCCGGCTTTCTGTGCGAGATTCAGGGCGTTTGCAACATCGAAAGTGCTGAGGGTTTCTCCGTCACTGCTGGCGCCGATCATCAGCACGCGGACCAGGTCGTTGTGATGGCCCGCCGCAATGCCGGCCGCGCCCTTTCCGTTGCCGTAGGTCATGCCGATAATTCCGGAGACGTGCGTGCCGTGTTCGCCGGAATCGTCCTTTGTCTGGCTGTCCGTGCCGTTGGCGATGCGGGTGTAACAGCCGTTTTTCGTGATGAGGTTTTTCTGAAGATCCTCATGTTCCGTGTCGACTCCGGTGTCAATAACGGCAACTGTAGTTGTCGCGTGTTTCCGGTTTTCCAGGAAGGTCCAGGCCTGCTCCGCGTTCGTGGTCTTCAGCTGATAGGCCTGTCCGTTCGCGATGTATGGATCAGATGTGGATTTATCTGTGGATGACGCGGATGCATTTTTGGCTGCGGCAGTTTTATTCGAGGCAGACTTGCTTTTCGCGCCTGCAATCTTGTAAATATAGTTCGGCTGGGCATAAGCGACGTCTTTTTTCTCATTCATTTCCGAGACGGCTTCGCTGACCTTTGTGCCGCTGTCAAGCCTTGCTTTGACAACCGTGCGCCCGGCGGTTTTCGCGGAGTCCTCTGCGTCCATGCCGCTTTTCTCCGTCTGATTTTCCGCTTCGGCGGAAATGATTCCTTTTTTATAGGTAATCAGGATGGAATGCGGGTCTTTTTTTACCTTGGATGATGCGCCGGAGCGGGCTGCGGATTCAGTTTTCCGCTGCAGGGCGCTGCCTTGCGCATTGCTTTTTGCCAGAGACGGAACCGTTGTGAAGGAGGCGGTTACCGTCAGACAAAGAACAAAGGCAAGAAATTTAACCTGTTTATTCATATATGCCTCTTTTCATGATTATGCGGTAATAATAGAACGTATTCAATGATAAACGATGAACGGAAGGGTGCAAGGGTAATTCCGGACTTTTAAGAAACATTTAAGAAAGCATTTCACCCTGCGGATCAGAAAAGATGTGTGAAAATCCTTCCCCAGACCCTGATAATCAGGGGAAAGAGTGATTTGTAAAACTTTCGTAAATGACGGGAAGCAGGTCCGATTCTGTAGCAGGGATGGGTTTTCTGTGGTAGAATATTGTTATTTACGAGGAAACGCAGAAGAACCGTACACAGCCGGGTGCGGTTCTTTCTGCGTCAATAGGCGGCGCAGGCCTCAGAATGTTCTGAGGATGTGTTTCCGCCGGCATTTACGTTTTACTATGGAGAAGGGCAGCTGCGCGGGAGGGATAAGCCGGAAGGGCAGAAAACCAGGCGGAAAGCGGCCGGAATTCTTCAGGAAAGGATGCAGATGGCAAAAACTCTGATTGAATTGAGGGATATATGCAAGAAGTACGGTGATAATGTCGTGCTGGATCATTTCAACCTGACGGTTGAAGAAAATGAGTTTATTACCCTGCTTGGACCGTCGGGCTGCGGAAAGACGACACTGCTGAGAATTGTCGGCGGATTCGAAAAGCCGGACAGCGGGCAGGTGTTTTTTGAAGGGAAGGATATTACCGAACTTCCGCCGAATAAGCGGCAGATCAATACGGTTTTCCAGAAATATGCGCTGTTTCCGCATATGAATGTGGGGCAGAACATCGCCTTCGGTCTGAAAATCAGCGGGAAAAGCGATTCCTATATCCGTGAGAAGGTAAAGTACGGTCTGAAACTGGTCAATCTGGAAGGTTTTGAAAACCGCAAGATCGACCAGATGTCCGGCGGCCAGCAGCAGCGTGTCGCCATCGCCAGAGCCGTCGTCAACGAGCCGAAGCTCCTGCTTCTGGATGAGCCGCTGGGCGCTCTGGACCTGAAACTCAGAGAAGACATGCAGTATGAGCTGATCCGCCTGAAAGAGGAGCTGGGAATTACCTTCCTCTACGTTACTCACGACCAGGAAGAGGCGCTGACCATGAGTAACCGCATCATTGTTCTGAATAACGGCGACATCCAGCAGATCGGAACGCCGGAAGAGATCTACAATGAACCGCAGAACGCCTTTGTAGCAGACTTTATCGGTGACAGCAATATCATCGACGCCTGCATGATCAGGGATAAGCTGGTCAGAATCTGCGGCACGGAATTCCCTTGCGTGGATACAGGTTTTGGCGAAAACCAGCCGGTGGACGTGGTCATCCGTCCGGAAGATATCCTGATCGGAGAACCGGGAAAGGGAAAACTGGACGGCGTGGTTACGCATAATGTGTTCATCGGCGTCCATTATGAGATGGAAATTGAGGCCGGCGGTTTTACCTGGCTGGCGCAGAATACAACGAGCTATGAAGTGGGAACAGAGGTCAGCATTGATGTCATCCCGTTTAACATTCAGATCATGCACAAACCGGTAAAGCCGGAGCAGGAAGCACTGGATCTGGAAGCCGAGTAGTCCGGAATGCCGGAGAAAGGAGTATTTTATCGATGAAAAAACTGCCTGCAGTTCCGTATATCGTCTGGATGATTGCCGGAACGCTGATTCCGCTTCTGATGATCGTCTATTACGGCTTTACGGACCGGACGGGAGCCTTTACGACCGCGAACATTCTGGCGGTCTTTCAGCCGGTGCACCTGAAGGCCCTGGGCCTGTCCCTGAGCCTTTCTGTGATCAGTACCGTGATCTGTCTGGCGCTGTCCATTCCGCTTGCTCTGGTACTGAAAAAAAGCAGCTTTGGAAGAAAGGGCCTTATTGTCTTTATTTTTCTGCTTCCGATGTGGATGAACTTCCTTCTGAGAACGATGGCCTGGCAGGTTATCCTGGAGAAAGGCGGAATCATGTACCACGCGGCAAAAATGCTGCATCTTCCCTTCCCGCACATCATAAACACGACGGGAGCGATTATCCTGGGCATGGTCTACGACTTCCTGCCTTTCATGGTCCTTCCGATCTATAACGCGCTGGAGAAGATCGATCCGAACATCATCGAGGCGGCCTATGATCTGGGCGCTTCGGAATCCACCGTGCTGAAGAAAGTCGTCCTTCCCATGTGCGTGCCGGGAATCGTCAGCGGAATCACCATGGTCTTCGTTCCGAGCCTGACCACATTTGTAATTTCCAATATCCTGGGCGGCGGAAAGATCTACCTGATCGGAAATATCATCGAGCAGGAGTTCACCACCAGCGCCAACTGGAATCTGGGATCCGGAATTTCCCTGGTCATGATGATTTTCATCATCCTGAGCATGGCGGCACTGATGAAGCTGGATAAAAACGGAGAAGGGAGCATGCTGTAATGAGAAAAGCAATTCGAGGCATTTATCTGATCATTATTCTGCTCTTCCTCTACCTGCCGATTGTCACCCTGATGGTGCTGTCCTTTAACAAGAGCAAGTCCATGTTCGCCTGGACGGGTTTTTCCCTGCGCTGGTATAAGGAGATGTTTCACGATTCGACCATGCTGTCTGCAGTCTGGAACACCTTCTCCATCGCCATCGTAAGTTCACTGATTGCAACCGTGATCGGCGTTCTTGCCTGTGTGGGAATCCTGAACTTCGGCCGGAAGGGCCAGGCGCTGCTTCTGGGCGTGAATAATATTCCGCTTCTGAACGCGGACATCGTAACCGGAATTTCCCTGATGCTGGCTTTCATCGCCTTCGGCTTCTATCTGAACTGGGGAACCGTGCTTCTGGCACATATCACCTTCAGCATTCCCTATGTCATCCTGTCCGTCATGCCAAAGCTGAAAAGTCTCGGCGTGCAGAATTACGAGGCGGCGCTGGATCTGGGCGCGTCTCCGGTGACGGCCTTCTGGAAAGTCGTAATTCCGGACATCCGGCCGGGCATCATTTCCGGCTTTCTCCTGGCCTTTACCATGTCGGTGGATGATTTTGTCGTCACCCACTTCACGAGAGGCGCAGGCATCAACACGATTTCCACGCTGATTTACAGCCAGGTCAAGGTCGGCATCCGTCCGACCCTGTTCGCCCTGTCCACGGTCATTTTCATCGTAGTCATGGCCGTGCTGCTGATCGCCAACCGTGAGGACGACCGTCCCCCGGAAGATGAGTTCGTTGTTGAGACCCCGCAGAGTTAGGATGGTGGACAAAAATGAAAGAACAAGGTAGAAAATATACGGCCGCGCGCCGGGCAGTTTCGCTCTTGCTGATTCTTGTTTTGTCCCTGCTGGCGGCAGTCACGCTGACGGGATGCGGTGAAAAGGACAAGAATGAGGTCCTGGTCTACTGCTACGGCGACTATATCGATCCGTCTGTCGTAAAACAGTTTCAGAAGGAGACGGGCATCAAGGTGGTGCTGGATACCTTCGATACGAATGAGGAGATGTACCCGGTCATCAAGAACCATGCCGGTGTGTATGATGTCATCTGTCCGTCCGACTATATGATTGAAAAGATGAGAAAAGAGGGACTTCTGCAGAAGATTGACTTCAGCAGGGTGCCGAACATGAAATATATCGGAAAGCAGTATCTGAAAATCGCGGATAAGACCTATGATCCGGGAAATAAATATGCGGTGCCTTATCAGTGGGGCGTTGCCGGAATTATGTATAATAAGAAGAAGCTGGGAGACGGCGCGGTTACCTCATGGAAGGATCTGTGGAATAAGAAGTACAAGGGAAGCATTCTGATGCAGGATTCTGTCCGCGACACCATGATGGTCGCTCTGAAGAAGGACGGCTATTCGATGAATACGACCAAAAAATCGCAGCTGAAGCAGGCGGTGAAGGATCTGAAGGCGCAGCGGCCACTGGTCTATAAATATGTAAATGACTCGGCCAGAGATCTGCTGATCGGAAATTCCGCCAAACTGGGCGTGGTCTGGAACGGGGAGGTTATCTACAGTCAGAAGCTGAACAAGAATCTGGCTTTCTGTGTGCCGAAGGAAGGATCGGAACTCTTTATCGACAACTGGGTCATTCCGAAGAATGCCTTCCATAAAACTAACGCGGAGAAGTGGATCAATTTCCTCTGCCGGCCGGACATTGCCTATAAGAATTTCAAGTATCTGACCTACAGCACGCCGAATGAAGGCGCGCGCAGGCTGATGCCGGCGAAATACAGGAATAACCCGAATCTCTTCCTGACGGACAAGCAGCTTGCAAAATGCCAGGTTCTGCGGGATCTGGGCCCTGAGGGCGATGACCTGTACAGTACATACTGGAAGATGTTCAAGTCGTCAAATTAAAGGATATAAAAAGGAGAGGCATATGAATTACGAAATCAAGGGCGGAAATCTGCCGGTGGTCATCTGCAGCCTGAATGAGGGTGAAATGATGATTACGGAATCCGGAGCCATGAGCTGGATGAGTCCGAACATGAAGATGGAGACGACCAGCGGCGGCGGACTCCGCAAGATGTTCGGACGCATGATTTCCGGTGAAAACCTGTTCCAGAATCATTATACGGCCATGGGAGGCCGCGGAATGATCGCCTTTGCGTCCAGTTTTCCGGGATCCATCATGCCGGTGGAAATCGGACCGGGACGCGAGATCATCGCGCAGAAAACGGCATTTCTGGCATCCGAATCAGGCGTTGACCTGTCTATCTACTTCCGCAAGAATCTGGGATCCGGCTTCTTCGGAGGTGAGGGTTTCATCATGCAGAAACTGTCCGGAATGGGAACAGCGTTTCTGGAGATTGATGGAAGTGTCGTAGAATATGAGCTGAAACCAGGCCAGCAGATCGTCGTAGACACAGGATATGTTGCGGCGATGGATGGAAGCGTCCGCATGGAAATTCAGGAAGTTCCCGGCCTGAAGAACATGTTTTTCGGCGGCGAAGGCGTGTTTAACACCCTGCTGACCGGACCGGGGCACATCTGGCTGCAGACCATGCCGATCAGCGGAACCGCCGCGGCGATGGCGCCCTATCTGCCGCTGAATGATAATGACTAAGGGCAGATAAATTTTATATGCAGGGATATCGATTCCCCCGCCACAGGGCAGGAAGCTGTCAGAAAGACAGCTGAAAACTGTGGCGGGGGAATTTTTATGATAAGGGAAGCAAGGGGGAGTAAAGCAGAAAAAAGTTAAATTCTTTCTCTTGCCATATTGACTTTTGATGAATACATGATAATATAATCATATGAATGATAGTTCATGGAAGATGATTGGATGGTCATTCCCGGGCGTCGGAATACGGCATAGGGCCAGAGGTCTGCAGCTGCCGGCGGAGAGGGTTGAGACGCAGAGCAGGAGGAATGAGTATGTCAGATTTAATTGAGTTATTTGACCGAAAGGTAGACCGCCTGACCCATGAAATTGATGAGGAAGAGCTGATCGACCTTGCCGAGCTGTTTAAGGTGTTCGGTGATTCGACCAGAATCCGGATTCTTTACGACCTGTTTGAGGGCGGAAAGAGTGTAGGAGAAATCTGTGACGATATTTCCATGAATCAGTCGGCGGTGTCGCACCAGCTGCAGATTCTGAAGTCCTCGGATCTGGTCAGCGCGAAGAGACAGGGGAAATCGATGATTTACTCCCTTGCGGATGATCATGTGAAGACCATTATCGCAATGGGAAAAGAACATATTGAAGAGGAGTAACAGACTGCTTCTCGAACGATGACAGAGCAGAAGTTCCGGGCCGTGCTGAAGGGGTGCGCGGCAGAAGGAGACTGCGGTCAGCCAGAAATCAGTACAGTCCGGATGTCAGCCGGCAGAAAGGAACTTTAAAATGAAGAAGAAATTCAAAATCGAAGTGGATTGCGCAAACTGCGCAGCAAAGATGGAGAATGCGGTTAAGAATCTGGATGGAGTAAATGACGTCAATGTCAACTTCATGATGCAGAAGATGAAGATCGATGCAGACGATGACCGTTTTGATGAAATCATGGATGAAGTCGTCAAGACCTGCAAGAAGGTTGAGCCGGACTGTGAAATTTACCTTTAGATAATAAGAGATAACAAGATTATTCGAGCGGGGAAAGTCATGCAGGCGGCTTCCCCGTTCGAATTATCATTTACATGAACATATGAATGATTGTGCAAATGAATAATGGGAAAGAGATACTGGGATTAAAGATTAATGAAACAATGAAGCTGCCGCAGAGGCAGATTCGGAGGGTAAGAAAATGAAAAAGAGTTCATTGACGAAAAAACAAAGAAAGGAAAGGAACCGGATTATTCTGGCGCTGATCATCTATGCGGTACTCGTCACGGCTGAGCATATTCTGAAAGGGATGGGAGTCCTTACCGGTGTGTTCAGCAGCCACTGGGTTCTGATGATTCCGTACCTGGTTCCGTATTTCATTGCGGGCGGCGATGTTGTGAAAAACGCGCTGATCGGAATCAGAAATCTTCAGATGCTGGATGAATCCTTCCTGATGTTCATCGCGACTGTGGGCGCATTTGTTGTCGGAGAAAATGCAGAAGCCTGCGCGGTTATGCTGTTTTATCAGATCGGAGAATTCTTCCAGGACTATGCGGTAAACAAGTCCAGGGGTTCCATCAAGGACCTTATGGAAATCGCGCCGGAATATGCCAATCTCCTGCACGATGACGGATCCGTGGAAACCATCGATCCGGATGACGTCGAGATCGGTAATATTCTGGTCATCCGCCCGGGTGAGAAGGTCCCGGTCGACGGCGTCGTTGTCGATGGCGCAAGCATGGTAGATACCGCGGCTCTGACCGGCGAATCTGTTCCGCGCAGTGTCAGGAAGGACGATGAGATCCTTTCCGGATGCATCAACGGAGAGGGACTTCTGAAAATCCGCGCATCCAAGGAGTATGAGGATTCCACCGTATCCCGAATTCTGGAAATGGTGGAGGATGCAACGTCCAAGAAATCCAGAACCGAGAACTTTATCACAAGGTTTGCCCGCTGGTACACACCGCTGGTCGTTCTGGGAGCGGTCATTCTGGCCGTCATTCCGTCCATTGTGACCCGTGACCCGCTGACCTGGATTTACCGTGCCTGCACCTTCCTCGTTATTTCATGTCCGTGCGCCCTTGTGATTTCCGTCCCGCTTTCATTCTTTGGCGGAATCGGCGCCGCATCTCGCGAGGGCGTGCTCGTCAAGGGATCCAACTATCTGGAGCTTATGTCAGAACTCGACACAGTCGTTTCTGATAAGACCGGGACCCTCACGAAGGGCCAGTTCACAGTGACAAAAACCACTCCGGCAAGTGGAGTAACGGAGCAGAAGCTCCTGGAAACCGCCGCCTTCGCGGAAGGTCTTTCGACCCACCCGATCGCTGCATCCATCCGCCGTGCCGCCGGAAAATCCGGAAACCCGGCCGGTCTGGAATCTGTAGATAATGTCAGCGGCCGCGGCCTGATCGCAAAAGCAGACGGCCGCACGATCATCGTCGGAAATGCAGAGATGATGAAGGAACATGGCATTTCATGTTCGGAAGAACGCGATGATGCAGCCACGATCGTCTATGTCGCTGAAAACAACGCATATCTGGGTGCAATTTCAATTTCCGATGTTGTAAAGCCGGAAGCGGCTGAAGCGATCAGTGAAATGAAAGAAGAAGGCGTCCGTCAGGTCGTCATGCTTACCGGAGACAGAAAGCAGGTCGGCGATGCTATCGGCAGCCGGCTCGGCATTGACCATACTTATTCAGAACTTCTGCCGGACGGCAAAGTCGGGAAAGTGGAAGAACTGCTGGATGAAGAGAAAAAAAACAAGAAGAAACTCGCCTTTGTCGGTGACGGAATCAATGATGCTCCGGTTCTGGCCCGCGCAGACGTCGGAATTGCAATGGGTTCCCTTGGTTCCGACGCGGCTATTGAAGCCGCTGATATCGTCATTATGGACGATAACCTGGACCGCATTCCGCTGGTCATCCGCATTGCCAGAAAAACGGTGAGAATCGCCAGAGAGAATATCGTCTTTGCGATTGCTGTAAAGCTGATTATCCTGGTACTCGGCGCGCTCGGTCTTGCCGGTATGTGGGCAGCCGTGTTCGCTGATGTCGGTGTGGCCATGATCTGCATCATCAACTCTATGCGCATGCTGAACAGAAAAGCTTTCCAGTGCAAGAGTCTGCAGGAAACCGGCTCACTGAAGCTGGAAGAAGAAGCCGCGTAATGCAGTTTTCAATATTATTCGGATTTAATGGAATGCATTAAATCGGTAAAGTGTTAAAAGACTTCTGAAATTCACTATCGATGAATTTCCATTGGCAGAAATTGAAAAGCTGCCCTGAAAGCCAATTATCTGATGTATACCTGCCCCGGGCACCGCAGTCATTGAGACTACGGTGCCCGGGGCTTTTCCGGACCTGATAAAAGATCAGTTTAACGGGCAGCAGAAGCAGAGCGGCAGCGTCCAGCAGAATGGGCTCATACCATATCCCTGGTCGGCGGACATGCCCTGGTACATGCTGCCGAGACTGTTCATCTGGTTATAGGCGCTCTGGTATTCTGCATTGGACGGGTCCATCTGGGCGGCAGTCTGTACATCCTGCAGGCCTTCAGCGATGCGGCCGAGCTGGAAAGAGACGACACCGTAGAGAAAGTGCCATTCTGCGTCTTCCGCGCGGTTCTGCAGCAGAAGCTGTTCTGCTGCGCTGATGTTGCCGCTGTTGATATAGGCGCGGATCTGATTGTAGATCGGCGAACTGCCGGTATAAGAACCGTACTGGCTTTCTGAACCGCCATAGTGATAGGAATTTCCGGAAAATCCGGTCGTGTAAGGAGAGCCGCCGTAGTTCTGCGCAGAAGCTCCGCCATTTTTTGTCAGTGTATCATAGGCCCAGTTGACATCCTGCAGTTTTTCTTCTGCGAGGTCGGCAAGAGGGTTCCCCTGGTATTTATCGGGATGGTATTTTTTAACAAGTTCCCGGTAGGCTTTTCGGATGTCATCCTGAGAAGCAGTACGGGGAATGCCTAAAATTTCGTATGGATCTTTATTTCCCATTGTTTTTTATTTCCCCCTTCCCAAGCACCTGGTCAGTCTTGCTGTGAAGCCCCAGGTATACGATGTTTTCAATAATTCCGCGGTTTTTCTTTATGTCCAGCAGGTCGAGTGCTTTGGACATTTCTCCGAGTGCGTGAAAGAGCAGGGCAGAACCGAGGCTCGTGACACGATCGGGCGGAATGGCTGTGAATGGATTGAAACTGCCTGTTTTTTTATCTTTTTCCAGGTCATCCAGTGCGTCAATCATGTAGATCCATCTTCCCAGATGGTAGGCGAAGGCGCTGATGATCCGCAGTTCGGCTGATGTTTCCGTCTGAACCGGAACATTCTGTTCTGGTCCGCTTTCCCCGCTGAGAAAATAGCTGAGGAAGACGGTTTTCATGACCTCTCCGAAAGCGTTGGCAGGATAATCGATGGAACTGCAGTTCTGACGTTCCAGTTCGTACAGCTGCTGCAGCTGGCCGTGAACCTGTTCTGCCGCCTCAGGAAATTCAGCCTTTGCTTTGGAATAGGCGCGGTGAAGCAGTATGGACTGTGCCGTGTTTTTTACGGTATGTCCGTCATCCTGTATGTCATCCCGGTTATTCTCATAGCCTAAAATTATGGTCATTGCGGCGGCATATTTCTGTGCGGAACAGCGAATGACCGGCTTTTTTTTAATGTGGTGGGCCGCGCAGTGTTCCGTGGAAACCTCGTCTGGTGACGGGCTGAGGGATTCCAGGAAGAGTGCCAGGAAGGCCATTTCAAATTGCAGACCAAATCGGAGCAGCTGTCCGTATTCTGCCCCGATGGTCTTGCACAGCCCGCAGTAATACCCATTGTAAATATTAAATTCGCGGACCTTCAGCTCTTCCTTCTGCGTAATTACATACCCAAACATAAATTCATCTCTCATTTATTATTTTACAAGTATCATTCTAAATGACATGAGTGGACATTTAAAGACTGTTTTGTGTAGATCAGATGATATGATTTGACAACTGAAGTCATATCGATTATCATGAAAGGTAATTGCTTAAGAAACTTTAAGATTTAATTAAGCTTTCTAAGTAATGTTTGATCAGAGAAGAGAGGAAAACCGCCGCGCATAGCCAGATGCAGGCAAAGCGGGCAGTAAAGGAGGAGTTTTTTTGAGTTTGCAGAAGAGAGTTTCCCGGCGGATGATACTGCTGATTTCTGTAATAACAGCAGCTATGGTCGCGCTGTCGCTGACTGTTTTTGCGGCAACGAGCAGCACCTCCGGCGGAAAGACTTACTATCACCCGCCTTATGTACAGGGCAGCAATTATATCACATTTAATGGAATTGATGTTTCCGTGTTCCAGGGCACTATTAACTGGCAGAAGGTAAAGAAGGCTGGTGTGGATTTTGCCTTCATCCGTGTCGGCGGAACTTATGGAAAATCAACATTTACTCAGTACGGTGACAGCAAGTTCCTGACGAATGTTCAGAATGCGCAGAAGGCCGGAGTGAATGTCGGTGTTTATTATTTCTCGCTGGCAAAGACAACCTCTGAAGCACAGAAAGAGGCAGCCTGGGTTGTAAAACAGATTCGTGCAGCCGGACTGGAGCCGAATATGCCGGTCGTCATGGACTATGAGTTCCTTTCCGGTTCCCGTCTGAGCACAACGACATACGGATCAACATCCGCTGTCAGATCACAGCTGACGGCCAATGCGAAAGCGTTCATGAATTACATCAAGAATGCAGGATATACGCCGATGTTCTACACCTACAGAAGTGTCGCTGACTGGTCTCCGCGCTTTAATATGAGCGATCTGCAGGACTATCCGTTCTGGCTCGCCCAGTACAGCACGACCAACAGCTACAGCAAGCGTGTTGACTACTGGCAGTACAGCAGTTCCGGAAGTGTAAGCGGAATCAGCGGTAATGTGGATATGGACTTCTATTACTATAATAAAAACGGCACAGGAACGGAGTCCGGAACCAAATCCATCAGAAACTGCAGTGTTTCCCTTCCTTACAGCCAGATGGCATACACCGGTTACGCGCTGGAGCCAAAGGTTACGGTCAAGGACGGCAGCAAGACTCTGACGGCAGGAGAAGATTACACGGTCGCTTACTTCAAGAATGTCAGCAAGGGAACAGCTTACGTTGTTGTAAACGGAATGGGCGACTATTCCAATTCCATCAGCAAGACCTTCAAGATTTCCACATCCAGCAAGGCAAGCAATGGAAGCTCAAATAATAACTCCAGCAGCAAACCGACTTCCCTCGGACAGGTAAAGAACCTGAGCACAACCGCGTATCCGACAACAGACAGTCTCAAGCTGAAATTTGACAAGGTTACCAACGCACAGGATTATGAGGTCGCATATAAGACGAATGACGGCGACTGGAAGACCGTCACAACCGGAGGAAAGACTTCTTACACACTGAAGGCTTTCGATAACGACGCAGTTGCGGTCAAGGTCCGCGCTGTCTATGGATCCGGTTCTGATGCGGTCTATGGTGAATATTCCTCAACCAAGTACCGTTACCTCGGACTTGCAAAAATCGGAACAGTCCTGAACATGGACAAGGGCGTTGCCTATATCTCCTGGCAGCCGATTGAAAACGCACCGGGAACAGTAACGTACTCCGTTGCCGCAGTCGACAGCAACGGAGACCATGACACTGAGAAGTATACCGGCAGTTCCACGACAAGCCGTACGGTTGACGTAGAGGAAGGCGATGATTACACCCTGCAGGTTACCCCGTATCTGGAGCTGAACGGACAGACCTATTCCGGCACACACACCGGCATGGCAAGTTACCGGCTGACCTCCAAGTGTGAGGCGCCGACAGTAACAGCAACCTCCTCCCTGACCGGAGTCAAGGTTTCCTGGGACGATGTCAATGCCGACAAGTACCGTGTCTATGTCAGCACAGATTCATCTGCGTCAACACCGAATGCCGTCACCAAGGATACGACATCCACAAGCACGACGATTACCGGCCTGACGAAGGGAAAGACCTATTACGTCAGCGTTCGTCCGAAGGACGTTTCCGACAGCAGGACCTATAACGGCGAACTGAGCAGCCGTACAGAAGTTACACTTTCTTCTTCCATCAGCCGCGGAACATCAGAGAATAAACTGACCGCGCCGGAGAAGATCAGTAAACTGTCTGTAACGGGAAGCACTTCCAAGCCGGAAGCCACAGTAAAGATCGGAGCAGTTTCCGGAGCATCGGACTATCAGATCACGTACAGAAAGAACGGCGGCAGCTGGAAGACCGTTTCCACAGGCGGAAAAACGACATATACACTGACCGGTGATTACGGAGACCGTTTTGAGGTCAAGGCCAGAGCCGTTGCGACAGCAGACGGAAAGTCCGCGTACAGCGATTACACTTCTGTTAAGAAGCGTTCCCTGCTGAAGCAGAATCAGATCACATCCGCTTCTTCAGCGGCAAAAGGCACCCTGAAGCTGAACGTCAAGAAGATGAAATACACCGGATACTATGTAAAACTCGCCGGAAACGGCAGTACAAAGTATTACCGCTTTACCGATTACAAGACAACCGCGCTGACGATCAAGAATCTGAAGGCCGGCAGCTATAAGGTAACGGTATACAATTACCTGAAATCCGCTTCCACAAACTTCAACGGATGCGCTTCTAAGACGGTAAGTGTCACGGTAAAATAGTCCCGCGTGCAGAAATTCCGGAAGAGGTAATTTAAGCGCCAGCGGATTCAGGCTGTAGGATAACAAGAAGATACTATTATTCAGAATGAGCCCGCAGCTCCAGATTATGAAAAATGATCGGAGCGGCGGGCTTATTCTTTTTGTGCCAGAGTAACTTTATAGACAGTATACACGAAAGCCCGGGAAAGGCCGGCGGAGTCGGAAGAGTGAGCATGCGCGAAGGGAGCCGGGAGGCGTTCCAGGCACAGGCTGCGTGCAGCTCACGAAAGCACTTGGAGGCTGTCAACAAAAACTCCCACTACATCTTGACACTATCTTTACAATTTGTTGAATTGACACAAGCCGCACGAAATGTAATAATAAAAGATACGTATGCGCGTCTGATAGGTAAAAAGAAATCAGATTCCGCGGATACGGGTTTAGCGTTCATGAAAGTTGAGTTTTATCGATATGTGGCAGAGAAAGTGAAATCTGCCTTTCGGAATACAGTAAAACATAACAGATAATTAAAGCGGACGAGTAATTCGCAGAATTAGAAAAAGGGGAAATGAAAATGGCATTATGGGGAGGCCGCTTCCATAAGGATATGGATGACATGGTGAAGAAATTCAATGCGTCGATCGGATTTGACCAGAGAATGTATCAGGAAGATATCCGCGGCAGCATCGCGCATGTGAAGATGCTGGCGAAGCAGGGTATTGTGACGGATGAAGAGGCGGAGAAGATTATTGAAGGCCTTGAGAGTATCCGGAAAGACATTCAGGATGGAAAGATCGTCTTTACGGCAGATGATGAAGACATTCATATGGCGGTGGAGAGCCGTCTGATTGAGCGTATTGGCGAGACAGGCAAAAAGCTGCACACAGCAAGGAGCAGAAATGACCAGTGTCAGGTCGACGGGCGCCTGTATCTGAAAGAACAGATCCGGGAAATCGTCAGTGAGCTGATTCACCTTGAAGAGGTGATTTTGTCGAAGGCAGAGCAGTATGAGGATACTATTACGGTAGGATTCACACACATCCAGCATGCGCAGCCGATTACGGCAGGATTTATCTTCATGGCCTATTTCCAGATGTTCAAGAGAGATATTGAGCGTCTGCTGGATACCTATGAGAGAATGGATCTCTGCCCGCTGGGCGCCTGTGCGCTGGCCGGCACAACTTTCCCGACGGACCGTCATTACACGGCTGAGCTTCTGGGATTCCGCGCGCCGACAGAGAATGCGATGGATTCTGTCAGTGACAGGGACTATGCGCTGGAGTTCCTGAGCGATGCCTCCATCAGCATGATGCATCTGTCCAGATGGGCGGAAGAATTCGTCTGGTGGAACAGTTCCGAGTTCAGCTATATTGCCATTGACGACAGCTACTGCACGGGCAGCAGCATTATGCCGCAGAAGAAGAATCCGGACATGGCGGAGCTGATCCGCGGAAAGTGCGGCCGGGTGTACGGCGATCTGATGCAGCTCCTGACAACGATGAAGGGTACGCCGCTTGCGTATAATAAGGACTTCCAGGAGGATAAGGAAGGTCTCTACGACGCGGTGGACACCTGGAAAGCCTGCGTGGCGATCTTCGCCAATATGCTGGAGAAGACAGAGCTGCGCACGGATATGATTGAAAAACAGCTTCATAAGGGCTTTCTGAACGCGACAGATATTGCCGAGCATCTTGCGCAGGAAGGCATTCCCTTCCGCGAGGCGCATAATATCGTCGGCAGAATGGTAAAGCTCTGCGAGGATGGAAACTGTGACTTCTCTGACCTGACCGATGAGCAGCTTCAGGAAATCGACAGCCGCGTCACACGGGCTGCGCTGGGCGATATCAGTATTCCGGCCTGTGTAAATGCGAGAAAGTCCTTTGGCGGCACGGCGCCTTCCGAGGTTGCGCGTCAGATTGAGACCGGAAGAAACTGGCTTGAGGAAATTCAGAAAGAGCAGTAGAAGATAAAATCACCGTTTCGGTGCTCCGTCTGCAGAGTTCTGCAGGCGTCAGAAAGGGAAAAAATGAGTGGATACAGAATCGAACATGACACAATGGGGGAAGTGCGTGTTCCGGCAGATAAATACTGGGGTGCGCAGACAGAGAGAAGTTTTGAGAACTTTAAGATCGGAAAAAAGAAAATGCCTGAGGAAATCATCCGGGCATTTGCAATATTAAAGAAGGCCGCTGCTCAGGCAAATGAAGAACTGGGCATGCTGGATGAAAGACGGGCAGATCTGATCGGGCAGGCCTGTAACGACATTCTGGCGGGAAAACTGGACGGAAACTTTCCGCTGGTGATTTTCCAGACCGGAAGCGGCACCCAGTCCAACATGAATGTTAACGAAGTCATTGCCCACAGGGGAAATGAGATCGCCGGGGAGCAGCTTCTGCATCCGAACGACCACGTTAACTGTTCACAGAGTTCCAACGACACTTTCCCGACAGCCATGCATATTGCCGCATTAACAGCGGTAGAGACACGGCTTCTTCCGGCAGTCAGAAAGCTGCGGGATCTTCTGAAGGAGAAAGAAGACGCCTACATGGATGTGGTGAAAACGGGAAGAACCCATCTTCAGGACGCGACGCCGCTTACCCTGGGGCAGGAGATCAGCGGATGGCGGTCTATGCTGGATCATGATGAGAAACAGATTTCCGCGGCATCCGAGTCGCTCAGAGAACTGGCGCTTGGCGGAACAGCCGTCGGAACCGGACTGAACGCCCATCCGGATTTTGCCGTAAAGTCCGCGGAGAAGATCAGTGAACTGTCCGGAATTTCGTTTAAAACGGCCGTAAATAAGTTCCAGGCTCTGACTTCCAAGGATGCCCTGGTTTATGTACACGGCGCCATGAAGGCACTGGCCTGCGACCTGATGAAAATTGCCAATGATGTCCGTCTTCTGGCCAGCGGACCGCGCTGCGGCATCGGTGAGCTGATTATTCCGGCGAATGAGCCGGGAAGCTCCATCATGCCGGGAAAGGTTAATCCGACCCAGTGCGAGGCCGTCACCATGGTGGCCGTCCAGGTCATGGGAAATGATACAGCAGTAGGAATCGCCGCATCCCAGGGAAACTATGAACTGAACGTATTCATGCCTGTTCTGATCGACAATTTCCTGGAGTCCGCCGGACTTCTTGCCGATGCCATGGACTCTTTCGGAAAGAACTGCATTGCGGGAATCCGTCCGAACATGGAGAAAATCGGAGAGAACCTGAATAAGTCCCTGATGCTGGTTACCGCGCTGAGCCCGTATATCGGCTATGAGAACAGTGCGAAAATCGCCAAACTCGCCTACCAGGAGAAACTGACGCTGAAAGAGGCGGCAGAGAAACTCGGACTGGTAACACCGGAACAGTTTGACGCCTGGGTGGTTCCGGAAAACATGGTCCATCCGAACCAGAGGTGATTTCCATATGAAAAAATGGATAAGCTGGCTGTCGGTAGTGCTGGGAACTTTTCCTTTCCTCATACTCCTCTGGCCGCTTGATGCAGAGAGTGGAATCCGTCATCCCCGCGACCTGATTGCGGGCGTCATTCCCTGCCTGGTTGCATCGATCATCTGTATCGTTCTCAATGCAGACGATGTGAAGAGGAAAAAGCCTCTGACGGCAAGAGGCGCGCTGTCCGTGGTCGAACAGTATATCGCGATGTTTCCGTTTTTCGGAGCGGCAGTTACCGTCACCATTACCATGATTACCGCAGATTCAGGGAATTCCAGAGCCTGGCAGGTAAGCATCGCAGTCCTTCTGATCAGCGGGCTGCTTCACATCGTTCCGATCAGCAACGCCATCGGCCTGATCTGCCGCCTGCCGTCCCTGATGACGGAGGACAGAAGGGGGATACGCACACTGCATATCATTCTGCAGTTTATACCGATCGCGAACCTGATCGATTCCTGGCATCTGCTTCAGATGTCCCGCTATGAAGGAGAACAGATTACCCGGGCCCGGTGGGCGTCCCTGTATATGGGCGTGCTGGTTCTGCTGCTGGTCTCCCTTCTGCTTGCGCGCATCGTAGTGTGGTGGATCCTGACATAAACCGGGACTGCATCTGAAAACTGAACCGTAATTGAGCTTGACACCTGCTTTCCGGAGCATCATCCGGAAGGCAGGTGTTTCTGCCTGCGGCGGCATTTCCAGGGACAAAATACAAAAGAACAAGGGAGCAATGTGCTGAAATACATACATATATGCTTGGAAAATAAAAATATGCGTAATCGTTGCGTATGTCATTGTATTGCAACTGTAAATATATTATTTTTATCATGTGATAAGCGAATGTCGTACAAAAACAAGTGAAAAAGCGAAATGCAGATGTGGAGAGAAAGTGAAGATGGTAAAATACGAAGTAATCAGAAAGTTCGATCTGAATATAATCAGAATGTTCAATCTGAATCCACTGCGATTGTTAATGTTTCACACTCAGACGTTTTCTCGATAAAGATTGAAAAAGGCAAACTGATCGTGAGGTCAGGACGCAAAACTACAGGGTCTTGCAGAAAAAACTGCGAAAGGGCAAGACAGCCAGCTGCCATTCTTGTGACGTCAGACATGAATGGAGGTATTTTATGAAAAGAGAGAGCGCATGGAGAAAAGGGGCCAGCCGGCTGCTGGTTCTGCTGCTGTCGATAGCCGTGATGATGTCGTTCAGCTTTGTCGGTATGTCGTTTGCGGCTGATAACGGAGAAAGCACAGAGTCTGGTTCAAATAATCCAACGACAGTTGAAGAATCTATAGACACAATCATTACTGCATCCATAGGCAGCACGTATGGCAAACCATTAAGCTATTCATTCAGCTATGCCAAAGGTGCTCCATCGAACGGGATGAGCGCTGAAGAATTACTGAAATCCATAGGAATGAATCCAAAAGAAAACATCCTTCCTGAAGATGAAAAGGATGAAAAAGGTAATTACCTTGCATCGAGTGTTGGAGAAAATGGAATATATATAGGATTTCCTGCAAGGCTGGTATTCTCTGACGATCAGAAGGAAATGGCAGGAAAATGGAGTGAAGATCCGGAACCTCGGCTGGGAAGGGAGACGAATGGAACAAAGTATTACCTTTATCAAAATGGTAATACAAAGATCCATCTGTGGATTTATCCAATCAGGGTTTCAAAAGAGAGGATTGAAAATGTCGTGACCAGCTGGCATTATCCATTGGAGCCGAGCAAGCTGTACGATGGACTGTATACCTGGAAGGGCAGTTATACGGATAAAGGCCCTGATTTTATTACTTCCAGAAAACCTGGACTGCCAGAGCTGAAAGAAGGCAGAGACTATACGATTCAGTATGCATTTACAGGAAAGTATATTACAAATACTACTGATAAAGCTGCTATGGATGCTTTAGATTGGCATGATACTGCAGAAGGGATGACGGGTCCTGGTTTTGTCTGGGAAAAAATCACTGGTAAAGGAAACTATAACAGTTATACAGGCAGAGTTTATATGATTAATTCTCTTGTAGATGTGTATTCAAATCAGCCTGTAAAGTATGAGGGAGAGAATGATCCTTCAATTATAACCAAATCGATGGCTTATAGAAACAACAATCCGAATTCATTCGGACTTAGTCGTTTCTCAGTTAAATGGACAAGAACTGAAGGTGAGGAGCCAGGTGTTTACAATATTAAAGGAAAAATTAGCATAAATAAACCAGAAGACGATAAATCCTTTATTTCGTGGGATAACAGAGAATCTGGTGACGTGGTGTATTCCAGCATGCTCGGAGATACGACAAATGCATATATCTGGGTTTATGCTCATAATGGAAAATTCACGATAAAGAAAAAATCCCACATCATTTACAATTCCGGCACCGCACAGGCATCTGAAGCAGTTTCAGATGGAAAATGGAAACCGGGTGAGAAATCTGAATCGTTGAAGAGTGCAGCACAGCTGAACTTTACAAATGACGGATACACATTTGCCGGATGGAACACACAGGCAGACGGAAAGGGGAAAACGTATCAGACCGGCGATAAATACACATTTACGCAGGCAGATGATGAGAAGGATGTTACATTGTATGCACAGTGGCAGAAAACATCCGCACCGGTCACCCCGTCCACTCCGGTCGAGGAACACACTGTCACTTTCCATCCGGGAAATGACCAGCCGACATTTAATCAGACTGTTCCGGACGGCGGACAGGCTGTCCGGCCGGATGATCCGACCCGAGACGGCTACAGGTTTGATGGATGGTACACAGACAGCGGTCTGACCCAGCAGTATGATTTCTCGACAAAGGTCACCAGCGACCTGGACCTGTATGCAAAATGGACAAGAGTTACCGAGCCGGTAAGACCGGTAACCCCGTCCAGAAAGGTATCCGGTGTCCTGCTTCCGAAGGTTATCGCCAAGGGTAAGCATACCCAGGTGTTCACATGGACCGCACTGACCAACGTAGACGGCTACTTCATCTACACGAACCACTGTGATGAGGGAAAGAAACTTCATCCGTTCAAGAAGGTAGCAGATTACAAGGCTTCAAAGGCACGTGTCTACACAAAGAGAAATCTGAAGACTTACCACAACTATAAATATTATGTTGCGGCATATCAGATCAGGAACGGAAAGAAAGTCATCGTAAAGAACAGCTGCACCGTTCATTCCGTCTGCGGAAACACCAGTGCCCGCAGCACGAACGTAAAGGCCACGAAGGCGAAGAAGCACGCGATTACACTGAAGAAGGGACAGACATACACACTGAAAGCTTCTGTCTATAAGATCAGCAAGAACCGCGCATTCCTGGACGCAACACACTGCGGACTGGTCCGTTATCTGGTCAGAAACGATAAGATCGCAACGGTTGGTTATCACAACGGAAAGATCAAGGCAAAGAAAGCCGGCAAGACAACCGTATACGTACTGGGCGTCAACGGAATCCGCGACAAGTGCGTTGTAACAGTTAAGTAGTGACGATTTTCCGGAAGGAAATCAGATCATGAAAGAGAGAAGTTAAGGCATTGCAGTGCAGAGGCCTGCAGCGGCTCATCAGTCAGGTGGGCCCTGCAGGCTTTTCCCTTGGAAGGGGGGATTTTGTCGGGCAGAAAAGATCATGCTGGTCTGGGCTGCAGGGAAACGAAATATTGTTTGATAATAAACATATAAAATAAAATATTACCGTAACACTTTATATACACGATATATTAATCTTATATTAACCGGAATAAATAAAAGACATAAAAATAATGGTGAAAAGCTTGTGAAGATTGTATGATGGTGATACGATATATAGTAATCAGAAAGTTCAATCTGAACGAACTGTAATCGTTTATCTTTTAATTGAAGACGTTCTCGATACAGATTGTAAAAGGCAAACTGGCCGTGAGGTCAGGACGCAAAACTACAGGGTCTTGTAAAAGATGTTCAATATTGCAAGACAGCCAGCTGCCATTCCTGTAAAGAAGACATGAATGGAGGTATTTTATGAGAAGAGAGAGCGCATGGAGAAAAGGCCTGAACCGGCTGCTGATTCTGGTTCTGGCGGTCGCAGTAATCCTTTCTTTTAGTTTCCTGAGTGTGGCCTTTGCTGCAGACAGTACCGGGGGGGGTACTGGCCAAAAAATAGACCCGTATGATATTGCTAATTATGTTAAAGGGGATCCTCAATCAAAAGCCTATTCGTCTACAGAACAATGGACTCCTAGAGTTGATGTAGTTAAGTCATTAGTTGTTGATGGAAAAGAATATACTCCAGTAGAGGGTAAAGATTATGTCAGGACCTATGCTTTTACTACTCAAAGGATCGGTCTTGATGGACTTGACCTTCATTATTCTTCAACTACCGATGGAATGATGGGCCCTGGATTTATTTGGGAAAAAGTAACGGGAATTGGAGACTATCATGGATCTAAAGAAGTAAGACATAATATCACATCACAGTTAAACTTCATTCCGAAGGATCTGGTAAAGTATGAAGGAGAGATAGATCCGGATATCACATATTCAACATTTTACAATCATGGTGCTCCAAATGATTTTAATGGATGTAAAGTTACCTGGGCTCGTGAACCTGGAGAAACTGCAGGTGTTTATAAAATCAAAGGAGTAATTTCACCGACAAAAGCAACAACAACTCCAGATCTTACAATTATCAACGATAATGTTGTAAAAGATGGATATACATATAGCTATATTGTCGGAGACCATACGAATGGATATGTTTTTGCCATTGCTTGGAATGGAACGCTCACAATAAAGAAAAAATCTCACCTGATTTATAATTCCAATACAGGCTCTGATGATGAGAAGACATTAACATCAGAAAATGCCTGGAAGCCGGGAGAAAAATCTGAAGTACTGAAAACAGCGAAAGATTTAGGTTTCCAGAAGGATGGATATACCTTTACCGGATGGAACACGAAGAAGGATGGAACAGGCACATCCTACACAGCTGGAAAAGATACCTATGACTTCACCAATGATGATGATCAGAAGGATGTAACTCTGTACGCTCAGTGGAAGGAAAATCCTACTCCGGTTACTCCAGTCACCCCGGTTACAAACCACACCGTCACCTTCCACCCGGCCAATGGTCAGAGTGATTTCAGCCAGACGGTTTCCGATGGAAACAAGGTTTCTCAGCCGGCAGACCCGACGCAGGAGGGTTACACCTTCAACGGCTGGTACACAGACAGCACACTGACAAATCAGTATGATTTCGACAGTCCGGTAAATAAGGATATCGATCTTTACGCAAAGTGGACAAAAAACACACCAGCACCAAATCCGGTATCCAATAAGGTAACAGGTATTCTGCTTCCAAAGGTCATTGCCAATGGCAGCAGTAAGCAGACCCTGACATGGACAGCGCTTAAGAATGTTGACGGATACTTTGTATACGCGGCGGAATGCAATACGCCAAATCCGCTGAAGATCCATCACCTTAAGAAGATCGCTGATGTATCCGCGTCTTCACCGAGAGTTTACAAGCGTACCGGCTTAAAGAAAGGCGTTGCCTATAAGTACCGTGTTGCGGCCTACAAGATTACAGACGGAAAGAAGAAGATCGTAAAGAGAAGTGTCGATGTTCATTCTGCAGCCGGAAACCTGCTGAGAAAGAAGAGCGGCAGAAGATACACCAACGTAAAGAGCGTTCAGGTAAGGAAGAACGCGGTAACGCTGAAAGTCGGAAAGACTTACCGTATCCAGCCGTCCGTAAAGGGTGTTTACTCAGGCTGCGCGATCCTGCAGAAAGATCACGCACCGATGTACCGCTATCTTTACATTAAAGACGGAAAGAACATCAGCGTAAGCCAGAACGGACTGGTTAAGGCACAGAAGGCAGGCAAGTGCAATGTTTATGTACTTGGTACCAATGGTGTCAGAACTAAGCTAGCAGTTACAGTAGTAAAATAGTTCATTGAAAAAAACTGCATTCCCATATTGATGTCCGCACTCTGGAGCGGTTTTCCAGGCCGGGCGCAGTTGCAGAGATATTTGAGAAACTGTGGGGCATGATGCAAACGTTGACGTATACGGTGCATCATGCCGCTCGCAGTTTCATTCTCATATCTCTGACTGCGCCTACGGCCTTTCAAAATGCTCCATCG
>JBJFHK010000286.1:0-3321 GCA_051893535.1 Eubacterium sp.
CTTCCTGAAATTCTGCCCGCTGAAAGCCTTCCGGCAGTTTTCTTCCGATGGTATCTTCTATGACTCTCGGCCCCGCGAATCCAATCAGTGCGTCCGGTTCGGCGAGCTGAATATCCGCAAGCGCGGAAAAGCTCGCCCAGACACCTCCGGTGGTCGGGTGGGTGAGAACGGAAATATAAAGAAGTCCGGCTTCATTGTGTTTTGCGATGGCGGCGCTGGTCTTGGTCATCTGAAGAAGAGACAGCATGCCTTCCTGCATGCGCGCTCCTCCCGAGCAGCAGAACAGAAGCAGTGGGAGCCTGTGTTTTGTGGCGTATTCGCAGGCCCGGGTGATTTTCTCACCGACGGCCATGCCCATGCTTCCCATCATGAAATAGCTGTCCATGACGCCCAGCATAACCTTGATGCCGCCGATTCTGCAGGTCCCGGTCAGAACCGCGTCCCGGAGATGGGTCTTTTCCCGCATCTCCTGAAGTTTTTCATCGTAGCCCGGAAACCGAAGAGGATTCGTCCCCTGCAGACTCCGGTTCAGTTCCCGGAAGCTGCCCGGGTCCGCCGTAAAGGCAATCCTCGTCGGGGCGGACAGCTTCGCGTATCTTCCGCAGTGCGGGCAGACATACAGGTTGTTTTTCAGCTCCGCGCGGGTGAACTCTTTTCCGCATTTTCTGCAGGGAAGGAGCTCAAAATCATGTTCGATTTCCGCTTCCGGTTTTCCGGAACGGACCAGTTTCTGAATGGTCCGGATAATCGCTTTTCTTTGTGTAAATGCGTTTTCCATAATCCCTTCTGCTTTCTGTTTCAGGTCTCCAACGGACAAAAATCAGCCGGCCAGAAGTTTCATGCATGGTGGTCTGTCACGAGGTATGGGCCGGTCCGGCAGAGTTTTCCTCTTGCCCGGTTTCTTTTTGTCCCTCGATGTCCGCAATCGTTCCGGCTGTGCGCAGGGTGCGGATCATTGCGGGAAGTTCTTCTTCCGCGAATCCGGTGGTGTAGTTTCCACGCAGGAATTTCCGGTTGTAGAGGATCAGCTGCTGGATGTCCAGGGTGGTCGGAATGCCGCGGATGATGGTCTCGGCCAGGCTGCGGCGCATTCTTCTGACGGCCTGAACGCGGGTGTCGGCATGGACGATGATCTTGGCCGCCAGGGAGTCGTACCAGGGGGAGATGGTGCTGCCGCTGAAGAGGGCGCTTTCCACCCGGACGCCGCAGCCGCCCGGAAAGTGGATGAAGTCAATGTTTCCCGGTGCCGGTGAGAATCCATTCGCCGCGTCTTCTGCGCAGATTCTGCACTCGATGGCGTGTCCTTTAAAATGGATGTCTTCCTGTCTTAAGTTCAGCGGGGCGCCGGACGCGATGCGGAGCTGCTGCAGGACGATGTTGACGCCGGTGATCATCTCGGTGACCGGGTGCTCGACCTGGATTCTGGTGTTCATCTCGATGAAGTAAAACTGCTCCTGGTCGTCCATGACGAACTCGACGGTGCCTGCGCTCTCGTAACCGCTTGCTTTCGCCGCGGTGACGGCTGCCTGGCAGAGTTTTCTGCGGGTTTCGCCGCTCAGGCCGAAGCAGGGTGCTTCTTCCAGCATTTTCTGGTTCCGCCTCTGGATCGAGCAGTTGCGCTCGCCCAGATGAATGACGTTTCCGTACTGGTCGGCAAGGATCTGCACTTCCACGTGGCGGGGATTTACGATCAGTTTTTCGATGTAAACCGTTCCGTTTCCAAAAGCGGCTTCTGCTTCCATGCTGGCGGCGCGGTATGCATCAGTAAATTCCTCAGCACTGTCTGCCCGTCGCATGCCGCGGCCGCCGCCTCCGGCTGAGGCCTTGATCAGAACCGGAAATCCGACTTTCTCCGCGATCTCTTCGGCTTCTTCGATTGAAGAAACCGGACCGTCGGAACCCGGAACAACCGGAACGCCGGCTTTTTTCATCATTTCTTTCGCTTTGGCCTTGTCGCCCATTTCCGAGATGACTTTTGATGAGGGGCCGATGAACTTCAGACCGTTTTCTTCACACTGCCTGGCAAATTCCGGATTTTCGGAAAGGAATCCGAATCCCGGATGGACGGCGTCACAGCCGGTGAGTTTTGCGGCGGTGATGATACGCGCCTGATTCAGATAGCTTTCTGAGGGAGAAGCCGGGCCGATGCAGACGGCCTGATCCGCCATCATGACGGGAAGGGAGTCCTTATCGGCCTCTGAATAGACGATCACCGTCTGTATTCCGTTGTCCATGCATTCGCGGATGACTCTTAATGCGATCTCTCCCCGGTTTGCAATCAGTACTTTCTTCAGCATTTTTCAACCTCGAATAATAGCTGATGGAATTCAGCCATTTCACCGTTATTGACGCAGATTTTCTTTACCGTCAGGTTATACGGCGCTTTCAGTTCGTTCATGGACTTCATCGCTTCAATGATGCACATGACCTCGCCTTCCTTTACTTTCTGACCTTCCCGTACAAAAGGCTCTGCGTCAGGGGCTGATGCGCTGTAGTACACGCCGACCAGCGGGCAGAGAATGGTTTCTGCTGTATTGTCCTGCGGATTTTCCGCTTTCGTGCCGCCGGCGGCGGGATCTGTGCCTGCGCGGCCCGTTGAAGAGGCAGATGAAGGGGCTGTTCCCGATGCAGGATCCGCTGCCGTATCCGCCGGATCGTCTGCAGCGCCGCTGCCGGCATTTCGGCTGGCTGCCGCATTTTCTGCGGGATTCAGCGCTGAATCGGAAAAAGCGGCAGTTTTTCTGTTTCTCCATTTTGCCGCGCTTTCCGCTGTCAGACCTGCCAAACTGCTTTCACGTTTTACTGAAAGTCTGATTCCCGGCATCTCCACGTCCATGGAGATGAGGTCCGACTGGTTGAAATCCCTGAGGATTTCATTAAACATTTCCATACTTTCCATTACGCGCCTCAAATTACTTCTTCAGCTTGTCAACGAGTTTTACGATGTCGCTGACTTTTTTCAGGTCCGGGAGTTCATCATCCGGAATCTTGATATCGAATGCTTCTTCCAGAGCCATGGAAAGTTCAACGGCATCCAGGGAATCGATTCCCAGATCCTCGTCCAGTCTGGATTCCAGATCGATTTTGTCCGCTTCAACGCTCAGAGTGTCAACCATTACTTCTTTGATTTTATCGAATGTCATTTTTATCTCCTTTTTCTGATTGTCTGACTCAGAGGCAGCAGGATTCAGTGCTTTAAGCGCTTGAAAGATGAATCTCTTCAGGGCTTTCACGGGCAGGGTTTCGCTGTCCGCGCTGCACAGCTGTGCCGGAAAGTCAGGCTTCTTCTTAAGCTGCGCGTCTGCAGGGGGCGGCCCCGGA
>JBJFHK010000286.1:3421-91076 GCA_051893535.1 Eubacterium sp.
TGCCGGAAAGTCAGGCTTCTTCTTAAGCTGCGCGTCTGCAGGGGGCGGCCCCGGATGTCCGGCTGATGGTCTGGAAGAGAGCGGCGGAAGTGTTGCTCTCTTGTGTGGTATCCGGTCTGCGCCGTGCAGCGCGCATGCTTAAAAAATCTTATTTAAAATATATTATTTAAAATAATTTAAATAACGAGCTGAGTATAGCACCGGGCAGGGGAAATTGTCAAATGGAAATTTTGGTGATGGGGAAGGATCACGGAACTGTCAGTGATGAGAGAGATTCAGAAAACTCGAGAGGTGGTTTGTGATGGATTGCAGGAATCATTTACAGGAAGGGCAATTATTCTCCTGAAAGCTTCTGATGAAAATGCGTCCGTCAGAGCCAGGACAACGGTTTTTCGCTGGTTTATGAAGAATGTGTGAAGAAAATCAGAGCGGTTCGTTTAATTCCGTTTTTTCAGGCAAAGCGCAGAACCGAATATCTATACGAAGATAGATATCCGGAGAAATCTGCGATATTCTCAAGGTAGAAATGTAATAAAATGGAAAATTGTGGGGCGTTTCGACTCAGAACGAAAGCTTTCTCCCTGTAAAATCATATTTCAGAGAAGGAAATTTTCGCTTGTGGGACCTGATCGGCCTCCGCAGTGATTCTTGTTGTCTGATAATTTAACGTGAATAAAACGTCAGGTCTGCGCTTAATAAAATAATCGCGATTTAAACGAACTAAATATTTACAAATTTAAATACAATAGAAAAACATAAATAAAAATGAATAGATATACGTGAGCCGCCAGAAGCTGTTCCTGTTTTTACTGTTCTGAAGATGTTTTCAAAATCGTTCTGGCTGCCTGTTTGTCAGAGAATAGAACAGAAAACCGGTCCGGGAGGCATATTCCCGGACCGGTTTTCATTCTATATCGGAACAGCTGACGTTTAAGCGTTGGTTCCGAACTTGGTGCTGATGCCGTAATATTTATCAAATGCGGTTCTGCTCAGAACCTTCTTTGATGTGCTGTTGCTGCTTGTGGTTTTCAAAGTAGTGGAATACTTTCCCGTTACATTAACCGTATAGGAACTAGTTCCCTTTACGACAGTCTTCCCGTTTACCTTGATGGTGACAGTCTTTCCGTCCTTATCAACGATCTTGCTGCCGTCAGCCGCTGTCAGGCTGGATACGGTGCAGTTTCCGGTGACGATCCATTTGGAGTTTTTATCCAGACTGACATTGATCGTTCCCGATTTAGAGGAGGATGCGGAGGAATTGGTCTTCTTCACGGTCTTTCCGGTGTATGTAGTACCGTTCAGAAGATACAGATTCACCTTGCTGATGGAATCGCAGACCACGTTGCCCTTCAGCGTTTCACCGATTCCTGTGAAGGTCAGCGTTCCGCCGTTTTTGCCGGCTGTACCCCAGTTATTGGAGTTTCCTGCAGCATAGATCAGATTGACCTTACTGGAATTGAAATTCAGCTTCGTGTTTTTCAGAACGACTTTTGCGTCTGTATTGGTGACATAGAACATCGCTCCGCTGCTAATGGAAGTTTTCAGTGTCGAGTTGACAGCCTCAAAATCCGCCTTGCTGCTGGAGGATGTGTCTGCGTCTCCGGATGTGGACTGGTAGAGGATAACGCCGTTCTTGATCGGATCGCTTCCGGATCTGGCATCGTTTGTACTGGTCAGGCTGGAGTTATAGATCAGAATACGGTTTTTCCCTTCCATTCCGGCAATCTGGCTTCCCGATGCCGTTCCGGTCACATTATTCACCTCAATATCACCGGTGGAGTAGAGCAGAGGCGACCCGGAACCAGCAGTTTTCAGCTTACTGTTTGTGACAGAAATGTATCCGCCTCCGCGGTCCGTTGCAATTGCCGCACTGTGGTCTTTTGCGGTGGAAATATTCATTTTATTTGCATAGATCACGCCGCCATAGGTCGCATCGAGGCCTCTGGAATTGGCTCCGGATTTCGTTGTGATTTTATCGTTATTGGCGTAGATTTTCGCGTGATTAGTCGCAAACAGCCCGTTGCTTCCGGTGCTGGTGGAAGTCAGGCTGCTGTTAGCCAGATAAATGCTGGATTTGCTTCCGACAGCCAGGACGGAAGAATTCAGGCCGTAGAAGTTGCAGTTGTCTCCGTTGGAGTCGCTGCCGGATTTCTTCAGCGTCAGCCCGCTGCCTTTCAGGCTTCCTCCGTTTTTCGCCAGCAGGACATTCTGATCTGACTTTGACGTGGATATTGATTTGTTCTTTGCGGTAACTTTTTTACCATTCGCGGTCAGTTTTCCAGAGTTACTGCCAGTGTAATCGTAAGTAGAAGTATTCGCGCCGCCCGGTCCGCCGGGGCCTCCTTTAGACGACTTCGATGAAGACGTCGATGTCGATGAAGTGGAGCTCAGCTGTGAAGGACTGACATAAGTCAGACCGGAAGCGGCCGTTGAAGACGATTTCGATTCAGATGAGGAATCTGCGCTGCTGTCAGACAGCGCAGTGCCGCAAGACGCCATCATCACTGCTGCAGAAAGCAGCAGGATCAGCCCTGCAGACAGCTTTTTACGGTTTCGGATCATAGTACATCACCTCGATTTCCTATTATTTGACCCGAAGTTTAACTTGCAGTTATATTATTGTTTAGCTCCATGTCGCTCGTATGTCGAATTGTCTTAACAATGTGAAGAAACTGAGGAATGACCATGTGCGTTTTGTGGTATGATAGTAAGCGGGTGCAGGCACCCAGGCCGGCAGGGCCGAGCCTGCCGAAAAAGATATCAGGGAGGAATTATTATATGGATAAGGATTTTGATTCCGCGCAGAAGGGCATGGCTGCGTATATAAAGCAGATGGATATGACCAGGAGAAACAGCGATGAAGAGGCTCAGAAGTTTGCCGATGACGGGGATAACCTGCAGGAAAATGTCTGTGACCCAGAGGACGATCAGTACCGCCAGGCCGTGGATTCCATGCAGGACTGGCAGAACCAGCTTTCCGGCATCCAGGCCGGCGACCTTGATGAGTCAGATTTTGACCGGGAAGGCGAGATGATCCAGCAGGAAGTCCGTGCCCGCGCGAAGAAGAAGGCTGCAGCGATGACGGAGGAGGAGAAACGGGAATTTCTCGATGGTCTGACCGATGCCGAGCAGGATATGCTGGCTGCTTCGCCTCACGCCGTTGTCTCCGGCTGGCAGAATGAGGAGCTTTACCATCTGCGCCTGTCCGAGCGCTATTACACACTCTATCAGAAGGAAAAGCAGGAGAGCGACCGCAGCCGCTGGCTTCTGATGCTGTCCGCATGCTATCTGCAGCTGGCGGGCCAGTACGCAAGTGATTATGACCGCTTCCAGCGCGCCTTCGAGGTGAACACCAAACTCGGGCCCTTCTGGTCCTCACAGATCGCCGACCTTGACGACGAGGCCGATATTTTCCCGATGATCCAGGAAACCAATGAGATCGTCAGTACCTATGCAGAGCTGATGGACGAGGCAGATGGGACAAAATCCACCCGGTAACGCCGACCGCAAGGATTACATCAGTTTTGTATCTTCCAGCTTGTGCTCAAAGTATGCATTCATCCGGATAACCGGTTTTCTCAGAATCAGGCCCAGAAGCAGCATCGGAAGCAGCCAGCAGCAGAGATACAGAAGGGACAGCCAGTAGGTGTTTCCGTACATTCCCGCTATGCATTCTCTCATGGCCGTCATGCTGTGGACGAAGGGCAGGAAGGGATAGATCATGCGGAATGGCTTTGGGGCCATTTCAATCGGGAAGGTTCCTCCGGAACCGGCGATCTGAAGAACCATCAGAACGACGCAGATGGCTTTTCCCACATCTCCAAAAGACAGGGTGAAGGTGTACATGATATTGACGTACACAAAACTGGTCACCCAGCCTGCCAGAAGCAGAAGGAAGGGATGCAGGCACTGGATCTGCAGATACAGGATATCGCCCAGGATGATCAGCGTAGCCTGAATCAGGCCTACAATCGTAAACAGAATCAGCCGGCCGAAATAGAATTCATGAGGCTTCAGGTTTTTAATCAGCCGCCTTCTGCTCTTTGACAGTTCGGTTTTCATCAGCGCGATGAGCATGACAGCGCCTACCCACATGGCCAGTGTGGAGTAGAAAGGTGCCATGGCGGAACCGTAGTTTTCTACTTTGTATACAGCAACTTTCTGGACTTCCACAGGGGCGGAGAGGAAGGTGCCGATATCCGATGAGGAATTTCCCAGGATTTTTGTCAGTTCCTGAAGGGATCCGGTCGCGATGACGCGGCGGATGCCCTGAATGACTTTTCCCAGCTGTGCGTCGGCCTTCTGAAGCTGGGCGTTGGATTTCTTCAGCTGCTTGTGCAGCTGTTTCAGGCTTCCGGAAGTGCCGGCGCTGACGGAAAGCGCGTTTGAAGATACGGAGGAAAGAAGGCCGGCGGTCGTATCCAGGGAGTCTGCGGTAGTCAGAAGGGATGAATAGGCCTTCTGAAGATCTGTTTTCCAGATGCTGTCATACTTTTTATCCAGACCGGAGACGGCTGAGCGGAGACTGCTCAGGTCTTTTTTTATGCTGTTCCGATAGGAGGACAGGTCTTTCTGGCCGTCTGCAATTGCGGTCCGTGTCGCTGAAAGGTCGGTCTGCAGCTGCTCCATCAGGGAGATGATGCTGTCCATCCGGCCCAGGATTTTTGCGTTGGCCCTGTGGGCGGCGGTCATGGAATCCGGGATGGCATCATCCAGGGTTTTCAGGTTGTTTCTCATCGTCTGGTATTTCGTCAGAAGGGTGCTGACGTCCCTCTGCACATCTGCAAGGGAAGAGTCCGCGGTTTCTGCGCTGCTGTTCAGATCCGAAAGGGCGGAATCGGTTCTCTTGTCCAGCTGTGCATAGACCTGATCGATCTGTTTTGTGAGCTGGTTCATGCCGGAAAGGGTTTCTTTCAGGGAGGCGGAAGTCAGATCCGTTTTCTTCTTGATTTTTTTGATTTTGTCTCCTGTATTTCCTGCGTGAACGCCTGAGCTTTTCAGAATGGAAGAGGTCGTGTTCAGGATGGAAGACAGGGAGCCGGTCATGGTGGAAAGCGCACCGATCATGGTCTGTGTCGAATGCAGGGAGGAACGGGCGTCTTTCAGATTGTTTTCAAAATTGGTCAGAAGCTGTGTGCCGCTGCTGGTTCCGGTGAGTTTTGACAGGCTGTCCATCAGATCCAGTTCAACCTGGACCAGAGTTGACATAAAGTTTTCGCTGACGCTCTGTTTGATGGAGCTCGCTGTCTTGTCGGTTACCTTCGGGGCGATGGCGTTTTCCTTCTGGTTGACATAATAGTGAATATGTGTGGCGTGGGCGCTGGTGCTGAACATACTCATCATGTCGTTGCTGAAGCTTTTCGGAATAACGATGGCGGCATAGTATTCACCGCTTTTTACGCCGTCCATGGCATCCTTATCAGTGGTAAATACCCAGTGCATTTTCGTGTTTTTCCGAAGCTCGCTGGTTACTGATTCGCCGACATTGATCTTGAGAGGGATCAGTTCGCCGGTGTAGCCTTTGTCGGAATTGACGACGGCGACCTTAAGCTGGTCGGTGCTGCCGTAGGGATCCCAGCTGGCGGCGATGTTAAACCAGGCATAGAGACATGGAACGACGGAAAGTCCCATAATGACAATCAGGGCGATGACGTTGTTCTTCAGACGGCTGACGTCGCCCAGGAAAATTCTTATAATGTTTTTCATTAGTCATCATCTCCTTTCCGGCGTTTTCTCCTCTTTGATGCGGCGCTGCGGATGCGCTGCAGAAGCTCTTCCTGTGGGACATCGCGGATGCCGAGGCGGTTGATCAGGTTGTCGTGAATGTATTCCAGCACGATCAGATAAATCGCGATGACGACCATGGAAATCACCCACAGAGACAGGAAGACCAGTTTATGGTTGATTCCGAAGGCCAGAAACAGGAATATCAGCGGGATGATGAGAAGGGCGCGGAAGCCTCTTCTCACACGGCGCGGGTATTTCTGTTCAAAGCGGATGCCCCGCTCGACAACGGCCTGCCTGCCTTCCTGCTCTTCTGTCAGAATCTGCAGCATCTGGCTTAAGCTGGCCCGGCTTCTGACGGAACTTTCTTTCTCGCAGCTCATGAATCCTGTTCTGGCCAGGCGGTCGTCGAACAGGTTGTTCAGGTTCAGAATGGCTCTGTGGACAAAGAGACCAAAGAACAAAGCCACTCCGGCAAAAATCATCAGAATACCCAGGTTTTTCCAGTAGCTGTGATCATAATAACCGGCAATGGTTTCCCGCAGAGCATTGATGCTGTAAGAGAAGGGCAGCAGCGGGTGCAGCCGCTGGAAAAACTGCGGTGTCATCTCGATCGGGTAGGTTCCCGAGGATGCCGGAATCTGCAGAATGACCAGGAGGACGCAGAGTGCCCTTCCGATGTGGTTGAAGGTCAGGCATAGGGTATACTCGACCGAGATAAAAACAAAGGATGTAATCAGCGAGGCGATGAAGAACCAGACCGGGTGCAGACACTGGACCCGGAGAAGATACAGATCTCCTGCTGCAATGATGGCCGCCTGAATCAAACCCAGAAAGATGAAGAGCAGCCACCTGCCCAGGTAGGCCTGTGCAGCCGTAAATTCCGGGATTTCATCGTCCGCGTCAGCACGCAGTTTGATAATCGCCGCCAGGATAATGCCGCTGACCCAGATGGCCAGATCCGTGTAAAACGGCGTCATGGCAGAGCCGTAGTTTTTTACCGGATAGAAGACATGGCTCTGCATCTTGATCGGGTTCGCCAGGAAAGAGGCGAGCTCCTTCGTGTTCATCTTCGTCATGGACAGCAGCTTTTTATAGGCGGCGGAAGAGGCCAGCGTGTTCAGGTCAGTCTGGATCTGGCCCAGATCCTTTTTCGCAGCTTTTAATGTGCTTTCTGACGCAGTAAGTGCGGAGCTGGTGTCGCTCAGTCCCCGGTTCACGGCCTTCAGCGTGCTTCTGACCTGTTTCGTGTCAGCCGGCAGGTCCTCAAAAATGCTTTTCGCGCTGTCGCAGGCGGAAATGGCGGAGTTGAAGCTGTCGTTTATGTTTTCCGTGCTCCCGTTATAGAGGCTGTTTCTCATCTTCTGAAGGCTTTTGTTTCCACTTGACGTCAGGCTGCTGATGGAAGAGTTCAGCTCCTCTGCCTGTGTATTGGCTTTACTTACCGTTGAATTGGCGGTTTCCAGCGCAGACAGGACTTTTCGGCATTTTTCATTCTGTTCGTTCAGAAGGGTGATCTGTTTCGTAATGTCTGACGAAAGCTTCGTATCTGTTTTCAGCAGTTCGTGCAGGGTTTCCATCTGGTCGATCATCTCCTGATTGGAGCTGATGATGGCCTTCATCTGCGCAATCTGAGAATCAACTTCCGCATTGGCTTTACTGATGGAAGAAGTCAGTTTTCCGGAAGCGGTCATCGTGTCGCTCTGCAGACTGGAAATGGCCGCAGAAGCTGTATCCGCCGAATTATTCAGCGTCCCCGCATAGTTCAGACTGCTCTTTCTGGCGGCTTTCAGGAGTTTTTCCGTGCTGCTGATCGTCGTCAGAGCATCGGAAGATGTGCTGTCCAGCTGATTCAGCAGTTTGTACGTGGAAGAGATGGTTTTCTGTGCATCTGCACAGTTACTCTGGAAACTTCTGATGGTCTTCTGAGAATCAGAAAGATTTTCCGATGCAGCAGAAAGACTGGACTGGACATTGTTTTTTGCCGTTGTCAGTCTGCCGCGGGAGTCTGCGACAGAAGTCCCCAGCGCCTGTGTAATGGTGTCTGAAACGACTGACACGAATGTCTGGTTGATTTTCAGCTGAATCGTGGACGCGCCGGTATCCGTAACCTTCGGCGCCACAGCATTTTCCTTTTCATTGCTGTAGTAGATTATCTGCGGCCGGTGGATTTTTCCATTCAGAATGCTGAGAATAGAAGCAGAAAAATTGCTTGGGATGACGATCGCGGCATAATATTTTCCGCTGCGGACTCCACGCATGGCCTGCCGGCTTCCGACGAACTGCCAGCCCAGCTGGACATTTTTCTTAAGATTATTAACGACCATACTGCCAAGCGCGATGTTCGTCTGCTGATTTTCTGCAGTCGAACTGAAAGCAGAGGCATTGAAGGATCCTCCCTGATCCAGATTTACAACGGCAATTTTAATATTTCTGGTATTGCTATATGGGTCCATATTGGCTGCAATATTGAACCAGGCATACAGGGCCGGAATCAGGCACACGCCGATGATGACGACGAGCGCGATGAAATTGGATCCGAGACGCTTCAGGTCCCGGAAGAAGATTTTCCAGATCATGGACAAAATTTACTCCTCCTCTGGTATGATCAAGGCTGCACCTTTACCTGGGCGCAGAGGGCGCACCTGAGCATATGGTCAGCCGGAATGTTTACGGTGTTTACTTGCTGTCTGTTTTTTGTCCGAAAAAGAAAGGTGGAGAAATCAACATTGAATCGTTCAATCTTATAAATATCATATAATTATATCCTATGTATTGAATATGTATCAAGATAAAAGGCATGCGGCGCACAGGACAATAAGGGCTGTCTGTCCAAATGCTGGTCTGACCAGAAACGCTGTGCGTCCTGATATGTGGGAATCTCGTTCTTGACTGTCCCGTAAATTCGGTATGTAATAAGATACAAGATAAGAACGTAAGGACGGCAGAAGCGGAGTCTAAGCTGCAATATGGAGGTGTGCGGCATGGAAAACTTACTGAAAAAGAAAATCGGAAGAGGAGAGAAGGCAGTCGGAACTTTTTTTGAACTCGGAAGTACGATTGCGGCGGAATGTCTGGCTCTTGGCGGTATGGATTACATCATTATTGACACGGAGCATGGTCCGTTCGAGACGGAAAGTGTGATGGAGTATGTATGTGCGGCGCAGAGAAGAAATATGACGCCTATGGTCCGCGTGAAGGACGCATCCCGGGCAGCGATTTTGAAAAATCTGGATGTCGGTGCGATGGGACTGATCATTCCGGATGTCCGTTCGGTCGATGAGGTAAAACAGATTATCCGTTATGGAAAGTATTATCCGCAGGGAGAGCGTGGAGTTGCCTTTGCGAGAGGATGCGGATATGGATTTTCTGAGCCGATGCCGATAAAAGAGTATTTTCAGGATGCGAATCAGAATACTATGCTGATTCCGCAGTGTGAGACGAGGGAATGTCTGGATTGCATTGAAGATGTTGTTTCACTGGATGGTGTGGACGGAATTTTCATCGGACCATTTGATTTATCAACAGCTCTTGGAAAGCCTGGAGAATTCGATGATCCGGAGGTTAAGTCTGCGATTGCAAGAATCCTGAAAGCATGCAGAGATGCAGGGAAGATATCGATTATCTACGCGGATAACGGAACAGCGGGGAGAAATTATCTCTCACAGGGCTTTGATTCTGTAGCGGTAAATATGGACACGATTCTGCTGATCCGAATGGTAAAGGAACTGGTCAGTGAAACCCTTGGAAAAGAAGCTTAGGAAAAAATAGACATAGACGAGAGGTTGAAATATGGCGGAGTATGTAAAGACAGAACTTGCTGTCCTGGATAAGGCGGCGTTTATCATCGACTGTGCGGCGGAAGACGGAAGTCTGAGCATCGCAGAACTGCAGAAGGCCCTGATGATCAGCCGGAGCAGTGTTTATCGTTTTCTGGCTTCGCTGGAAACCCACGGATGGCTGGAGCGGGAAGGCGGCGGAAAGTACCGTCTCGGCTGGAAACTGACCACACTGGCAGGAATGAGCCTGAATGAAGTGGATCTGATCCGTTCGCGCAGAGTTCTCTGGACCACTGCTCGGAGAAACTTCAGCTGCCGATGTTCATGTCGGTATTAAACCGTTCAGAAATCATTACAGCTGCAAATGCAAAGACAAGGTACCGTCTCAGCGGACATGAGGCGGAGGTCGGCAGCAGAATGTCGGCGCTCGGGACCGCGGTGGGGCAGTGCCTGCTCAGTGGAATGAGCGGAGATGATCTGAAGTCCGTCATCCGTTCTTCTCTTCCGGTCAGACCGGATACCGATATTCGGGAGTTGAAGAAAAAAATTCTTATCGAAGCAAGAAAGAATGGATATGTTATCGATGATGGAGGATTTGATCCGGATCTCCGCTGCGTGGCAGCACCTGTTTATGACTATCAGGGAGAAATCACTGCTGCAATTTCTGCCTGCGGAGACAGCAGCAGCCTGAGTCTTCAGAGATGCCAGGAAATCTGCGGCGATGTGGTAAAGTGCGCCGATGAAATTTCCAGAAAGATCGGAGGAATACGATAGGGCAGTGTTTGGAGATATCATCTGACCTGCAGGAAAAATAAAATAGAAGAGAAATATTCTAATTTGTACTGAATAAATGTATTCCCTGCCGGCTGGCAGGCGGATAAATTTATAGAAGATTTGGCTTATATAAATATTATATATATTTAATCATACAATCAATGCGTGAAGTATATACTCTGCGCTGAAATGTAAGGAGGAAAAACATGAGTAAGCAGGAAATTTTCTGGATTGGGCACGGTTCCTGGAAAACAGTAACGAACAATGGAACTGTAATCTACGTGGATCCCTGGATTAACGGAAACCCGTCCGCAGCAATCGGAATGGAAGACACCATGGATGCACAGATCGTATGTGTCACTCATGGCCATATCGATCATCTCGGAGACGCCATTGAAATCTGCAAGAAATCCGGAGCCGTGCTGGTATGCACGACGGAACTCGGCTATTATGCGCAGACCCAGGGCATTCCCTTTGATGACCGCGGAGGCACAATCGAGCCGGGAGGATCCATCCGTGAGCTGGACTGCACCATCCGCGCAACCCTTGCCATGCATAACGCGGATATCTACAACTTTGAAACCGGTATGCCGATTCTGGGGTCCGGAGCTATCGGTTTCATTATCGAGCCGGACAACGGAAAGAGCATTTATTTCGCAGGAGACACGGGTCTGTTCGGTGATATGAAGATGTACGGTGATCTCTACCGTCCATACGTCGCAGTCCTTCCGGCAGGGGACAAGTACCTGATGGGGATTAATGAGGCTTCTTATGCAGCAGGACTTGTCGGTGCGCCTTATGTTATCCCTGGCCACTATAACACCTTCGCAGATAACCAGCAGGATATGGAGGAGTTTAAGAAACTCGTTCGCATCCGCGCGCCGCACACTGAGCCGGTTGTTCTGAAGCAGGGAGAGACCTTTACCTTTTAACCGTGCCGGATAAAATCGGATAAGCTCCCTTTCTGAGAGACAGTGAAAATACAAAACTCTGTTGATCGTGAAGGGAGTTCTTCTATTTTGATCTGCTGCCCAGAGGGAAAAATAGAAATGCGAGTATACAGTATGCTGTTCTATTATCAGGGATCGCTGTTTCTGCCGTGTTTTCTATTATTCATCATTTATACAGGGTTTAATGCAGGTGTCCACAGCTAAATAGAATAGATTTCCTGTTATTTTATATAATTCTTCCACGACACTGAATCATACAAAACAGACATAATTATTTTTGTAAAATCAGCTGAACTCCCGCTTTCTTACATAATACATATATCTACAGTAATTAACTTGGTTTGTAAAAACATGTATATGCACCCATAATTACAAAATATGTTTACGAATAATTCTGCTAAATTAAACATAGGACGTATTATGCTGCTTATCAGCCGAGATTTTTACTGTATTTCGATACTTTCACCATCGCAGTTCTTGTATACTTATAATAATTTACGGATAAGAATGAAAAACAGATTACTGACGCATTTCATATCTTTGAAACTATAGGATTTTTTTGTAATAATCACGATTATCATAAAATGTTACAAAATTATTTTTTTGTTTTGTAAAAACCTTTGTCTGCCGCTGTTTTTACAAATGGATTTTTTCAGCCAGTTCTCTTGGTTGAATTGATTGCCATATTGTTTGTTATTTTATGCATAGAGCAAAGTAATAAAACGTACAAGTGATCAAATTCCTGAAGGGAAACTTTCTGCCTGTATGAAAAAGAAAATGAAACAATTCCGCCCTGGATATTTCTGCTATACTTGGGATAGAAGAAACAGAGAGAATCCCGTAGCGGGATTTCTTATCCGTGTCGGCAGAATCATATTGAAAAAAGGCAGGAAAGAGGGAAGAAATGGGAGAACTGGAGATCAAAGCAGAGAAAAAAAGAATCCGTGCAGAGGTGAAAGAGGCGGTGAAGCAGCTGGATCAGGACTACTGCGAAGCTGCAGATGAAAAAATCAGAAAGGCCATTCTGTCTCTTCCGGAGTATCAGAAGGCAGATACAGTCTTCTGTTTCGTCAGCATTGATACAGAGGTTGATACACATCAGCTGATCAGGCAGATGCTGAAAGACGGAAAGCGGGTCGGGGTTCCGCGCTGTCATGGGCTTGGAAAAATGGATACCTATGAAATTAATAGTCTTGAAGCGGATCTTGAGCCGGGTACCTGGGGAATCCTGGAACCGAAAGAAAACTGTGCACTGATCGCGCCGGAAGAGTTTCAGCTCGTGATTGTACCCTGCTGCAGCTGCAGCCACGACGGCAGGCGGCTCGGCTACGGAGGAGGCTTCTACGACCGTTATCTGAATAAGACGGAGGCTCTGCGCGCAATCGTCTGCCGGGAGAAAATCATGCGAGAGGATATTCCGACAGAAGAGCATGATCTTCTGATGGATATGGTAATTTCTGAAGAGGGTGTAAGAAATCTGCACAGAAAGCGTTGAGCCAGAGCCGGGAGTCGTTCCAGGCATCCGGCTGCATGCAGCTCACAGAAACAGGTTTGCAGATCTGTCGAAAAAACCCCTCCAGTTCCTGACACCATCGCTTCCTGAAGAAATCTTTACATGAATTTTAGGAGAAAATACACACAATTCTAGCTTTTATGGATATAATGAAGGTGGAAAGAGAAAACAATCTTTTCCAAAAGCTTAAAAAAGAAACGCCTGTCGGGAGGTGATTCCTATTTCACGTAAAGGAATGTGTGAGAAGGTAACGGTACGCTGCGCAGGCATGGCATCCAGTGATGTCACCGGATCCTGCTATCTGGTCGAATGTCCGACCGGAGAGAAGATCCTGCTGGACTGCGGAATTTACCAGTCGGGAAACATTGTTGAAGCGTACAAGAACAACCGCCGGAAGTTTTCCTTTAAACCGAAGGAGATTACCGCGGTGATCGTATCCCATCTGAATGCGGATCATTTCTGCCTGCTGCCGAAATTTGCGGCAGAAGGTGGAAATTGTCCATACTATATTTCAGAGGAAAGTGTCGAATTCGTCCGTCCGATTCTGGAGGATTCTGCAAGAATTATGGAGCGTGACGCGAGGATCCTTTCAAAGAAGAATTCCACCGCGCAGAAGCCGGTCTATAACATGGAAGATGTCGGCCTGGCGCTGCCGCATTTCCGGGGATGCGAAGAGAGGACCATGCACAGGATCACAGAACATGTCAGTTTCCGCCTGGTTCCAGCGGGACACATCTTCGGATCCTGCCAGATCGAACTTTATATTACCCTTCCATCGGGGACGATGAAAAAGATCTGCTACACCGGCGACCTGGGTAACTCCCTGTTCGAGCAGCCTTTTGTCGAAGACTATGAACCGGTCGTAAAATGCTCCATGCTGATTGGAGAGACTACCTACAACGACCCAAAACGTTCGGCAAAAAAATGCCAGCGCCGTAAGGATCTGGAGCTCATGGAGAAAACGATCCGGGAGGTATGTATCGAAAATAACGGAATAGTCTTAATTCCAACGTTTGCGATGCAGAGAACGGAGACTATGCTGTACATGCTCTGGAAAATCTTTCATAAAGATAAAACGTTTAAGCTGCCAATTGTCATCGATTCACCGCTGGCCGTAAAATTACTCGGCTGCTACAGCAGAAGTCTGAAGGGTGAGGCAAAGCAGAACTTCGATGAAATGATGAGCTGGGAAAATATTCGGATCATAGAAGACAGAGAGGAAAGCCTTGCCTGTATCGCCGATCCATCGCCCAAGATCGTCTGTTCCGCTTCCGGAATGCTGAGTCAGGGACGTTCTGTGCAGTATCTGAAAGAGATCCTGCCGAGAAAGAACTGCTGTATCCTGACCTGCGGCTATATGGTAGAAGACAGTCTGGGCTGGAAAATCAAGCACCGTTCGGAACAGAGGACGCTCACCATCGACCATAAACCCTGCCGCTGCCGCTGCAGCGTGAAGAGTCTGGACAGTTTCAGCAGCCACGCCCAGTATCCGCAGCTTATGGATACCTATGTCGATGCCGCTGAACGCGGATGCGGCCTGATCTGGCTTGTTCACGGCGACAAAGGAAAACTGGACATGAAGGCGGCCCTTGAAAAAAGAATATCGAAAATCTGCAAGACGACCAGAATCGTAGCAACAAACAGGGATACGGTTGCCCATGTGTAACCGTATCCCTGAAACTGTTTTTGATGAACTTTACAAATCCGCGTGCCGGGAAAGGGGAGAGTTTACTCCTTTTTCTAAGTGCTCAGACGACAGGCTGAATATTTCTAGCAGCAGCATCCGCCTTCATCATCACCGCCGTCGTCACAGCATCCGCCTTCCGGTTCTTCAAACCATCCGAAGTGGTGGCTGCGGTCGCCGAATATGGTGAAATATTTGCTGAATCTGGTATGTTCCAGCATGGCGCAGGTATTTCCGGAAACAGAAACAGGCAGATCTTTATAGAATCTGTGATTCATATCCAGATCCCAGTTGAACTCATGGTCTTCAATACCGCCGTTGTAACGGACGAACTGACCATAATTTTCTGCGGCGTCTTCGATGTATTCCGGAAGTTTGACGGCGCGGATGGTGTCAGAAGTGTATCCGATGTTTCCAACCTTGGCTTCGATTTCTTTGTTATTGATCGGGGCCGGTGTGCAGGAAACAACGCGGTAGTCATTCCATCCTGTCTTGTACAGCATTCTGCGGAAATCTTCTACATACATGCTGCCGCCCAGGCATTCTCCGAGAAGAACCGGATCGTGGTTGATTTCATCCGGAACTCTTCTGTCAGCAAAAATATCGCTGAAGTACAGTTCTCCGCCGTTTTTCAGAACACGCCAGATTTCGCTGAAGACTTTCTGCTTCTCGTCTGCAAGGTTGATGACACAGTTGGAGATGACGACATCGACAGACTCGTCTTCAATTCCAGCGCTCTTCAGATCCTCGATAAATCCCTTCTTGAATTCAATGTTATCGAATCCCCATTTCTCAGCCATTTCCTTTTTATATTTATTTGCGATGGCAAGCTGGTCGTCGTTCATGTCGATGCCGATGACATGTCCGCTTGGACCGGCAAGTTTTGCCGCAACATAACAGTCACGTCCGGTGCCGCAGCCCAGGTCCAGAACCGTGCATCCTTCAAGCGCGTCCGGCAGCGGAGATCCGCATCCGTAGTACTTGGTAAGAATCTCGTCCGGAAGCTGGGCGGAAATTGCCTTGACCTGATCACTCATGCCGTGGGAAGAACAGCAGCATACCGATGTTTCCAGCTGGCCGTTCTTTTCCGTGCTGACACTGCTGTAATATTCTTTCACTGTTTCGTGTGTATCACTCATTTCATATCCTCCTGTTTGATATTATTTTCGTTATCTTCATTCTACTATAATTCCCCATGGACAGACAGTGAAAGCTGGAAAAGCAGGTATTGATATTACCAATAGAAATTGAAGCTCTGATTGAGAACATGATTGGAACAGGAGAGTAAATTATTTATAATACAGGTAGAAGGAGAATTACGAAGGCAGAAGATGGAAGAAGCAGATCAGAAAGCTGTTTTGGAACTCTTTGATATATCACAGGAAAACCGGGAATACAACAGATATCTTACGCTTACAATGCCGTATTCCTTGTGGGAAATATTGGTAAAATATCCTGAAAAAAGCTGCCTGACGACAAAGAAATGGAAGGAAATTCAAGAAAGGTTATAGCTTATGAAAATCGTAATTGCAATAGATTCTTTTAAAGGCTGCATGACTTCTTCGCAGGCGGGAGATGCTGCAAAAGCCGGAATCCTGCGTGTCCTTCCGGATGCAGATGTCATCGTCCGTCCGATGGCAGACGGAGGAGAGGGCACGGTAGATGCCCTTGCGGCAGGCCGGGTAAGGGAAGACGCTGCCGCAGACGTTCAGGGGCCGCTGGGAGATCCGGTGCGCGCAGAATACGCCGTTCTGGACGGCCGCACGGCGGTTATGGAAATGTCCGCGGCATCCGGGATAACCCTGCTGAGGAAAAACCAGCTGAACCCGTATAAAACGTCGACATACGGTGTCGGACAGATGATCAGAGACGCTCTGGACCGGGGCTGCAGGGAAATCATCCTTGGAATCGGCGGAAGCGCGACCAATGACGGCGGCGCCGGGATGCTGCAGGCTCTTGGCTATGATCTCCTCGATCATGAGGGGAATCCGATCCCTCTCGGTGCAGAAGGCCTTGGAAAGCTGTCGGAAATCCGTATTGACAATGCTGATTCCAGGCTGCAGGAATGCCGGATCCGCGTAGTTTCAGACGTGGGGAATCCATTAACCGGTGAAAAAGGGGCCAGCGCCGTGTTCGGCCCGCAGAAAGGCGCAGCGCCGGAAATGGTAAAGCAGCTCGATCAGTGGCTTTCTCATTACGCAAAGATTTCTTCAGAATGCGTAAAAGATGCCGATCCGGATTATCCGGGAAGCGGCGCGGCGGGCGGACTGGGTTTTGCGCTTCGGACCTTCCTGAAGGCCCGGCTGCTGCCGGGCGTGGACCTGGTGCTGAATTTCACCGGCATGGAAGAAATTGTAAAAGACGCGGATTATCTGATCACCGGAGAAGGACAGCTGGACCGCCAGACCGTCATGGGCAAGGCCCCGTCCGGTATCGCGGGTCTTGGCAAAAAATACGGCATCCCGGTACTGACATTTTCCGGCAGCGTGACGGATGACGCCAGATACTGCAACGATCATGGCATCACCGCTTTCTTCCCGATTCTCCGCCGTGTCTGCAGTCTGGAGGAAGCCATGGATACAGAGGCCGCGCAGAGGAACATGGCCGACACCCTTGAACAGGTATTCCGGGTAATTTCAGCCGGACAAAAATAACACAGCAAGATAGAAAAACAGAGTCGTGATGCAGGAATTTCTTCTGCACCAGGCTCTGTTTTTCTATGGTCGTCATTTATTTTGGACGCCAGTATTTTACATCACTTTGTTATTGTCCATAATGAACGGATGTGCCGTCGGCTGATTCTGGTCCACATCATAGGTCTTCAGCAGATAGGCCTTCAGATCCTTCTTTGAACGGAACTTCACGGCCTGATACGGCGATTCAAACGACAGTTTCTCAATAAAGAGGTATCCGCTGCCAGACTTCACCAAAACTCCCGTGTGGCCGATAAAGAGATAGTCCTCACTCTTGGAAAAATAGGAGTGCATGACCACGGAAATCAGTTCTGCCTTTCCCGTCTTGAAATTCACTCCGCGCTTTTTCCAGGCCGCCAGAAGCTTCTTCTCATGCACAGCCTGATTCTTCGTCAGTGTGGTCGTCACCGGCGCGTAGAAGGAAAGGAACTGCTTCTTCGATGCTGCAGACAGGAAGGGGTAGGGTGTTTCCGACAAAGCTTCCTTGTCAAGGAATAAGGTGGTGTATTTATCCTTCGCGTAATTCTTTACCGTAATTTTTCCGTTCAGCAGGCTGAAAGCGGTGATTCTGCAGTTGTTTCCCGGAAATGTCGAATACTTCTTCTCCCAGAGCTGGGACTGCTTCACATCGTTATACTTTGGAAGTGAGTTTTTCATCGTTTTGAATCCGGACTTTACCAGACTTGTTCCTTTGATCGTCTTGTTATAGTCATTGACGTTCTTCAGGAAATTGGAAATGTTCGTTTGAGGAATCCCAGCAGCAGCAAGAGCCTTGCTGACCTTTTTCTGGGATGCCTGGTCATACAGATTCGAGTAGGAATAAGTGAAGGATGTGCTGGCCGATTTCGATGCCGATGAACTTTTCGCGGACGTGCCCGAAGAAGCTGCATGGGCAGTGACCGGCAGGGCAGTCGTGGAAATCAGCAGGGCCAGAATCAGAATTCCCATAAGAAATCTGCAGGATGTTTTTCTGTTTGTTTTATTCATAAGTGTATCTCCTTGCAATTTGATTTTTGTCAGTATACCATAGGTGGAACGGAAGGAAAAGGAAGAACTATGGCAGGATGGTGTCAAGATGTAGTGGGAGTTTTTCTGCCATTCTATCAGAGCCCCGGATTCAGAAAAATATTCTGCAGGCAGGTCGGAATATATGAGTTTGAAGTCCTGGATGATGTGGGCGGCATCGGTATGAGAATATTTGTGTATACAGTATTCTAAGGTATGAATGTTCTTATCCAATTTTGGGATGGCCGTCTGCAGATGCTTTTTTCGGATAAGCAGGCAGATCATATGCTGGTCATTTGTAATGTTAATAAATTTATCACGTTTGGCATTTCCAGATCGGGGAATCCACTGGTAGTAAGTGACAGCGATCTTTCGCTTCCTTTGAGTAATCTGGCCAGGAGGGAGCTGGTTCAGTTCCTGCTGCCAAACTTTAAGCTGGCACTTCATATCTGCGAGAAGATTTTCAAGCTGAATCTGAAAGTACATCGTTCTTCCTTTCTTTCTTATCCTGTCATTTCTTGTTCAAAAGGAGTTTTGATTTTTTTGTTGCGGAATCCGCTGATTTAATAATTTTTTCAACGAATCGGAGCACTTTTTACGATTGCGAAAAATTCAATTGCTGCAAATAGGTATAAAAATATAAGTCAGCTTCAAAATACAATGAATCAAATGCAAATAAATCGTGACGATTCGATCAAATACAGTCTGACGTATAATTTTATACCGGTATAATTCCATATTTTAACATAAGACAGCTCTGATAACACGAGAAATTTAATGATAATATGTATACATATAATGAAAAAGAGTGTTTATTTTGCTTATTTATATATTGCGTGCTGACCCGAGATTAATAGTTGTGTGATGTTTGATAGCACAAGATCTAAAACGTTTAGCAGTCATGATTATTTTTTGATTTGCCAACAAAAAAATCAAAACTCCTTCTTCCCGTTCGCGATTTCGCCGATATCGCAGCTTTCGAAACGCGCATTAAATGGGTTTTGTAAAAATGAAGAGCGGGGTGGGAATGGCAGGCGATTGTAGTATGCAGTATACTCTGGACTGAAGACAACTGTATACCTGACAAAGCAGAAGAGCAAGTTACTCATTCAGGTGTTCCAACGAAGCGATCTCCTTCTCATAGCTGTAACGGAGATCGCCTCCGATTCTCAATAAAGGAAAACATTCCCGCGGCTTTATGCCATGTTGTTACTGCCGGCCGGGAATGTTACCCATCTGTAATAATCGGAAATATTCCCGCCGTCCCAGGCAGTCTTTTCCAGCCGGCGGGAATATCACATATTATCTAAAAATGAACATTTCCGACCAGCCAGAGACAAGTCAAAAGTCTAGTCGGAAATGTACCTGATTTCTATTGAAGGGAAGCGATCTCTTCCCCCGTGCCAAAAACAAGAGATCGCCACCACTTTTAGAAAATGAAGTGATCTCCATCTCATCCCAGGAAAGGAGATCACCTCCGATCACACCGCGCCGGAGGCGTACGCAAGAACTGGAATTACGCCCCGGCGCATCCCCGGCGCCCGGAGGGAAAGAAAAGATTCCCGTCAGACCGTATTCATTCAGAGGGTCTGACGGGAATTCACTTTGCGCCGCTACAGCAGCTCGCTTTCGCGTTCATCTTTGCGGCGCTGTTTTTCGTCTTCGCAGGCTTCCTGATAGTCCTGCTGGGTCCAGGCGCTTCTGAGCTTCTTGGCGCGTTCGATCTTGCGGCGGTTTCTTTTTGCCGCACGGAACTTCAGTACTGCGGAGCGGTAGTAGCGGTAGAGGATGTCGATGACGATGAATCCCAGGGCGATACCGATGCAGGTGGAGAACAGAAGCAGGGTCTGCTGGATGGCCATGGTTTTATTGGATTTTACGATGCCGTACATCATGTAGTAGAGGTTCGGTCCAGGAATCAGCGGGAACGCGCAGGAGGACAGGAAAATTGTCGCCGGCGCCTTGTTGACTCTGGCCATGATGATGGCATACCAGGCAACGACCATGGACGCGATCAGGGTCGCGACGAAGTTGCTCGGGTCAATCTTATAAACGATAACGTATGCGGCCCAGGTGAAGAATGCGCCGAGTCCGCAGTAGAAGATCTGCTTGCCTTTGACGCCGAACCAGATGGCGAATCCGGTGCAGGCGATGGTACAGGAGATCAGCTGTATTACAACGTTTGGGTTCATGTACATTACAGCACCACTCCTTTCAGCAGAATGATCGCGAGGGCGATGCCGGCGGCCAGGGCGGCAGCGCCGAGCATGGAGTTCAGGATGTTCAGGAATCCGGAGAAAATATCCTTATGCAGGAGGTCGCGGAATCCGTTGGTGGTGCCCAGTCCGGATATCAGGAGCATGACGACTCCGATGGTGATGCGGCCCGAGTGGTTGCCCATGCCGAAGTGGCAGGACAGGATGATGTAAATTTCCACCAGGAACATGATGACGAAGTTATATACAAACGGGTTTTCTTCGCGTTTTGCCAGCAGGAAGCCAAGGAATACGACCAGAATGGAGGCAATGGTCGCGACGATGGTGTCCATCACATCGCAGCCGAAGAACACGCCGAATCCGGCGCCTCCCATGATGCCCGCGAGATAGGTCATCCATTTTGGCTGGGGTTCCCGGCTCATGACCTCTTCGAATTTCCTGTGGATAGTCTCGTGATCCGGCTTTTTCTTTACCACGTATCTAGACAGATTGTTCAGGTAGTCGAGACGGTCGTAGTTGGTTGCCGAGCGGCTGATATGGCGGATCTGGGTGATAATGTCGCCTTCTTTGGTCTCGATCGTCGCCTGAAGATTGCTCACAATAACGAATACATCGTAGCGTACAAAGCCGTACGCGCGGCACATGCGGTACATACTGTCTTCCGCACGGCTGACCTCCGCTCCGCAGATCAGCATGGCCTCGCCGATATCCAGGATTCCCTGCAGAATCTTGGCGTAATCATACTCTCTTTCCACTGTCTGTCCCTTCTGCAGCATTCTGCTGTAAACTCCTTTTCCTTAATCATTGCATTCTGCGCAGCCTGAACAGAGGACAAATAGAAACTGGCAGGAGGCCATTTTCCAGTGCCCACATATAGACTGCGCGGCTGTTGTCAAAATCGCTGAAACGTACTGTTTTCAACGGTATCAGCGCTCAATACAACTATAATAACGAGAAGAGCATGCAGTGTCAATGATTGATAGAAAATTGACGTGAGTTTTGGAAAAAGATACAAAAAAATCCAATCTGCCGCAGGCTGCAGGGAAATGCAGGATGTGGCAGACTGGATACAATATACAGAAATACCCGGACAGGGGAAGGGTAAAATGAGGATTTTCCCCTTCCGGATATTGGTGATATGCTGTTTTTCAAACTGGGATTCGGCAGACGGGAAGAAGCCGATACTGGCCGAAAAGCATGGCAGGCAGCATTTCCTCTACCGCGCCGAGCGCCTAGGCCTCTTGCCGGGCAGTTTTTGCCGCGCGGGAAGAGACCTTCGGAAGTGCGCCGAACATGGCGATGACAAGTACGACCGCCAGGATCAGCATGAAGAGGAAGGCGCTTCTGGAACCGGTCTGGATTCCCTGAGAAAGTCCCTGAGCGGCCTGATGGCGTGCGACGATGATAGAGGCGACAGATGTTCCCAGGGCGCCGAAGAGCTGCTGCATGGTGTTGAATACCGCGTTTCCGTCAGCGGAAAGCTGTGGCTTCAGTGCGCTCATTCCGTTGGACATGCCGTTTCCGACGCTGTTTGTCTGACCAAATGCGAATACGATGTAGACAAGCGTCATCACGAGGACGGTCGGATGGCCGTGGAAGAGGAGGTTGAACAGCAGGACGGACGCAAACATGCAGAATGCGCCGGTCAGAAGCGGAAGGCGTGCGCCGAAACGGTCGTAGATGCGGCCTGCAAAAGGCGCGAATACGGCTCCGAGCGCACAGCCCGGGAGCAGAATGCAGCCAGCTACCAAGGCGTCTTTTCCCAGGGTGATCTGGGAGAAGTTCGGCAGGATAAAACCGATTCCCAGGCAGTTGAACTGCATCAGTACGAAGGCCAGCAGCGCACAGTCAAATCTTCTGGAATGGAAGACTTCGAGGTTGATTACCGGGGAAACGGGTCTGCCGGCTGCTTCTCTTTTCATCTGCTGACGGGAACGGAGGATAAAAAGCACCATCGCAAGGATGAAGCAGATCAGAAGTCCAAGAACGCCTGCGGAAAGGAAACTCTGGCTTCCCAGGTTTCCGAGCATCATGACCAGGCAGGTAAAGCCTGCGGCCAGGAGGATCCATCCAAGGAAATCGAAGGATCCTGCGGATTTTTCTTCCTTCGGATTGTTATGGATGCAGACGATGCCGATGATCAGGGCGAGAATCAGTACCGGAGTCAGGACGATGAAAATCATTCTCCAGCCCCAGTATTTTACGATCAGGCCGCCCAGTGACGGTCCTACGGCTGGTGCGGAGGCCGGAATCAGGGATGCAACGCCCATCATGGTTCCGCGGCGGGCCGGGTGGACCTGGGTGAGTACGATGTTATACATCAGCGGAAGCGCGATTCCGGTTCCGATGCCCTGAAGCAGGCGTCCGGCCAGCATCAGAGAGAATCCCGGCGTAAACGCGCAGAGCAGGGTTCCTGCAATAAATGTGGATGCTGCCGTGATGAACTGCTGCCGAAGAGTGAATCTGCGGTTCAGGAAAGAAGAAGTCGGCATGATGATCGCGAGCATAAGAAGGTAGCCCGAGGTGATCCACTGCACGGTGGATGTGCTGATGCTGAATTCCTTCATCAGGTCCGGAAAAGTGATGTTCATGGCCGTTTCTACGACGACGCCGCAGAAAGACATGATGCCGGAGGCGACGACCGATAAAATGACCCTTGCAGGGATTTTCGGCACTTCGCCCGGGCGGGTTTTACTTATTGACTGTTTATTCATGTTTCTCTGATACTCCTTTTGAAATAGTAATAGTCAGTCTGCAGGAAGGCAGGCTGCGGGTTAAGCTTGAGTTCATTCAGAAAGCGGCGGGCCAGTGCATTCTGTATACGCGCGGTTTTTGGCGGCCCGGCGCTATCGGTGTGTACAGTATTTTGATGCTTTCAGACTGACTGTGAACGATTGATTTCCGGATCTTCCGTCAGATCGTCTTTTTTAATCGGATGTTCATGCATCAGCGCATAGGTCTTCTGTATGACGGATATTGTCGTGCGCATATCTTCTTCCGGAATTTCAGAAAGAAGCGCGGCTAATTTCCGGTGATAGCTGGTTCCATAAATATAGAACAGATTTCTTCCGGTTTCCGTCGGGTGCACGGTGCAGGCGCGGCGGTCCTGCTGGTTTTTCTGTTTGTTGACAAAACCCTTCTCTGCAAGTTCATTCACCAGCCTGGTGATGCTCGGCATGGTGGAATGCATTTTCCCGGCGATTTCGCTGACGCGGATGCCGTCTTCCGGTGCGCTGCAGACATATTCCATGATATGGATGTGCCTTGGCGTCAGATGATCCGGAAGGTCCGGCATCATCGCGGGGATCTTTTTTGCAAGATGAAAGGAATCGATAAATCGTTTGGTCAGTTCGATGTCCATCTGAATCTCTACTTTCCTGTATCTGCTGTCTGTCAGTCACTGTCCGCTTTCTGTATCTTGCTCAAGGATATCCGTTCTGAGAACATGCAGGAAAGCGGGGCAGTCTATAATGATGTGTATAAGTAAAAGACAGCGTGATCTTATAGTTGTTCTAAGTAATTATTTAAGGTACTTATCTATAGTAATTAATTAAGTAGAAGTTGTCAAGAGTATTTTGTATACATGTGTGGAGGGCAGCTGCAGGGCGGGAAAACTTAAAAGGTTCCCGCCATATAGGTACGTCCCCAGTCGCAGAGTGCATTGATTACCGGCGCGAGGGTGAGACCGCGGTCTGTCAGGGAGTATTCTGTCTTTGGCGGCACGACCGGGTAGACTTCCCGATGGATCAGACCGTCCGCTTCCAGTTCCCTGAGCTGCTGGGTCAGCATCTTGGCTGTTGCCTGCGGAATGTAGCGCTGAAGCTGGCTGTAGCGGAGCACACCGTCATCCAGCAGGTGATAGAGAATGATCGCCTTGTATTTTCCGCCGATCTGACTGAAGGTCGCCTCGACAGGACAGTTGTAAAGTTTTTCATTTGTTTTTTTGTTCGTTTTATGTGGCTTAGATCCTTGAGATTTCAAGTTTTGTCCCCCCTATAGTTTCAAAAAAGATAGTATATTACATAAAAGTGCATTCTTACGTAAATCGATGGTTGATGATATTGTTATACCACGACAAAGGGTGAGCGCGCAAGGGGCGCGCCCCTTTGATAAAGATGAATATGATGAAGGACTGAAAGGAGCATAATTATGCAGAAGAATATTGGGTCTGTAATGGGACTCTACCCGACACCGGCAACAATTGTAGGCGTTAAACTGGACGAGGGGGAAAGAGTAAACTTTCTTACGATTGCCCATGTAGGCGTGGTTGAACACGGAATGTTTTCCATCAGTGTGGATAAGGCGCATAAGCTGACGGATGCGGCGATTAAGAAGCAGAAGGCGGTATCGGTAAGCCTGATCAATCAGGAAATGCTGGAAGCTGCGGATTACTGCGGCATCGCTAAGGGTGCAAAGACAGATAAAACAAATGTGTTCAAGCATCATTTTGGCGAGCTGGGAAATGCTCCGATCATCGATGAGGCGCCGGTATCCATGGAGTGCGAAGTTGTTGATTCTGTCGAGGTGGGCAATTTTACGAACTACATTCTGAATCCGAAAGCTACTTATGTTCAGGAAGAATGCCTGAATGAGCGTGGAAAGATTGACTATGAGAAGGTTTCTCCGGTCCTGTTCGAGTTCCAGAACGCGCAGTATTTAAGCACCGGAAAGGTGATCGGACAGTGCTGGCAGGTCGGAAAGAACTATCAGAAATAGCCGGCTGAAAACGGAATCTGTTCGAATATATATGTAACTTTATGTAACCATACCATCATCCGGCAGCGGTGCCGAAGCGGGGAGACCGGAGGCTGTACAGTCTTCCATCATGCCCCATATGTGCCGCTGCCGGATTTTCTTGTTGAAAAAACGAATCATTAAGGTGGGTTAGTATAGAAGAAACGAATAAGAATCGTCCGGCATATTTGCTATAATTTTCTATAGTAATTATCGTAGAGAGTCTGCGATGCAGCAGATTGTTTATGTTCATATCTGACAAGGCCGGAGCATCCTGCAGCTGACTGCAGGAATCTGAAGGCTTGTTATCCATACGAATTGGAAAATAATATGCAGGAGGAAAAAATGACAGAGGAAAGAGAACTGAATCTGCCGGAAGATTTTGAGACATTTCCGGAAGCAAGAAAAAAAGCGTTTTTATCGATGAAAGAACTGAAGGAGCAGGGCAGAAGGATTGTCGGAGTTTTCTGTACATATACACCCTGGGAGCTGATTGAAGCCGCGGATGCCGTAGCTGTCAATTTATGCGGAATCGGAGATGATAACGCCCAGCTGGGAGAGAAAGATCTTCCGCAGAACCTGTGTCCTCTGGTCAAGGCCAGCTACGGCGGTGCAGCCAACGACCGCTGTCCCTTCTTCTATTTTTCAGATATGGTTCTGGCGGAGACGACCTGCGATGGAAAGAAAAAGATGTACGAGCTGATGGGTCAGCTGAAGCACTGTCACATCATGCAGCTTCCTCCGGGGAGATTCGGCCGCGGCGCTCTGGAATTCTGGGAGAAAGAAGTGGAAGACGTCAGAAAAGATCTGGAAGATTTCTATAACATCACGATTACGGACGACGATATCCGCCGCGCAATCCATCTCAGAAACCGCGAGAGAAAAGCCATTCTTGACTTCTACGAAATCGGAAAGCTGAAGCCGACCCCGATCACCGGCTATGAAATCAATACGGTGATCAATTCCAATGAATTTCAGTTTGATCTGGAGGAAAAGATCAAATATCTCGAAAAACGGACCGCAGAACTGAAGCAGAAATATGAAACTGAGTGCAAGGGAAAACCGTCCAGACCCCGCATCCTGATCACCGGATGTCCGACCCAGGGCGTCCTGGAAAAGGTTATCAGGCGTGTGGAAGAACTCGGCGCCGATATCGTCGGTTTTGAGAACTGCTGCGGCCCGCGTGAAAAGAAAGATCCGATCGATGAAGAACTCGCAGAAACCGATCCGATCCGCGCAATTTCCGAGAAATATCTCCGTGTCAACTGCTCCGTCATGAGCCCGAATCCGGGCCGTCTGGAAGCAATGCAGCAGATGATCGAGGACTATAAAGTTGACGGCGTCGTAGAGGTTCTTCTGACCGCCTGCCACACTTTTGCAATCGAATCCGTCACCGTCCGCAAGTTCGTAAAAAGCCTTGGAATTCCATACACCAGCATCACGACGGACTATTCCCCGTCCGATCAGGCACAGATCGACACCCGTCTCGGAGCGTTTGTTGAGATGTTATAATCTTACGCGGTAAGCGCCTTAATCTCTGAAATCAGCGGAATCTTCCGGGAAAACAGGGAGACCAGCGGCCCGACAATCACTGCGGAAATAATCGTTCCGGCACCGACACCCCGCAAACCGTGGAAAAACAGGAGGGAGGCAATTGCAGCGAGCGTAATCAGCGTCACATCATTGCCCAGTTTCACTTTGCCGAAATCAATATGAAAAGTGCGGGATACCGCCCGGACGATTCCTTCTCCCGGGATAACCAGGACGTTTGGGGAAACTTCCATGCAGATTCCGAATGCCTGAATGCAGCAGCCGATGACCAGGCTCAGAAGGCGGGTCGGGAGGGTCTGTGGCTGCAGCCAGAACAGGACCGCCATGCTGACATCAATGAAGCTGCTGAACAGCAGATTGACCAGAATCTGCAGATATTGAACCGGGTGAAAATCTCTGCGCATCAGCAGAGCCTGCAGAAGGATAAAGAGGGAATTCAGTATGAAGACCCAGCCGCCGTAACTCAGATGCGCAGAGTGGAGACTGACCACGTACGGCAGGCTGGAAATCGCAGATGTGCCGAGGGAAGAGCGAGTGATAAAGGCGATTCCAAACGAGTTGATGAGGATGCCCAGAATAAAGCTTACATTTCTTTTAATCAAGTGATTCATCGCGCGATTCTCCTTTCATAAATGTCTTTAAAACGGTCTGCAGGGATTCCTGCAGGCTGTTTTTTTCCTCTTCGGTGAGGTTCTGCAGGGCAAAACGGTCGATGTCTTCTGTCATTTTCCGAACCTTCTCAGCGATGGCCCTGCCTTCATCAGTCAGCAGAACACGGACAGACCGCCGGTCATCAGGGTCCGGATGGCGCCTGATCAGCCCCTGCTTTTCCATCTTGTTCAGCAGGCTGCTCATCGTTGATTTATCAATGCCGCAGTGGAGTCCCAAATCTCTTGGCAGGCAGTTATCCTTTTCAATCAGACATTCCAGAATTTTCGGCTGGCCCGGGAGAAGCCCCAGAGCAGAAGTTCGATGCACGATTTCGCGGCTGCTGTAGTTAAAGCAGCGCATCAGAAGAAAGTGAAAATCACTGGTCATAATATATCCATCTCCTTTTATCAGGGTTTAATTTAGTTTTGTATCAAACTGTTTGCTTTCGAACTAATTATAGGGACAAAGTGTATACATGTCAAGGGAGAATTCTTGCTTGTTTATTTTGCCGCAGGATAACAGCGGTATTAACATCATTTATCCCTCGCATCAGATTCTTATATATGTGTAGAATAAGCATTTTCTGAATATTATAATTGACAAAGAAATTCACTTGTGTATAATTATATGTACATAGATTGAATGCGTTCAATGAATCGGTTTAATAATTTTACACGTACAGGCTTCAATTGCATAAAAAAGTTTCGAAGCAAAACGTTATGAGAGGGGAAGTTATCACTATGGTTAATCAGAAATGTTATGAACTCGGCAGTGCTCCGTCCGTGATCCGTGAGCTGTTCGCTTATGGCCTGAAGAAGGCTGCGGAGGTCGGCCCGGAGAATGTCTACGATTATTCTCTCGGAAATCCGAGTATTCCTGCGCCTCCAAAGGTGAATGAGAGCATCCACAATCTGGTGGATACGGAAGACCCGATCAAGCTGCATGGATATTCCATGGCAGCAGGATTTGATGAGGTCAGAGAAGCCGTTGCCGCAAACCTGAGAAAGCGCTTCGGCATGGATATTAAGAAAGAAAATCTGTTCTTCACCTGCGGAGCGGCTCCTGCCATCACCGCGGTATGCAGCGCCCTGAGAGTCTCTCATCAGTCGGAAATCGTTGCGATTGCGCCGTATTTTCCGGAGTATAAAGTGTTCGTAGAGGGTGCGGGCGCTAAATTCAAGGTGGTTCCGCCTGACCGTGAGAATTTCCAGGTAGATATCGGTGAACTGGAGAAATGCATCAGCGATCAGACACAGGCAGTTATCGTCAACTCGCCGAACAATCCGTCCGGTGTCGTTTACACAGAAGAGACGATCCTGGCTATCGGAAAGGTGCTGCATAAGAAAGCTGAGGAGTATGGCCATCCGATTTACATCATTGCAGATGAACCCTACCGCGAGCTGGTTTACGGCGGCGTAAAGGTCCCGTTTATTCCGACCCTCTATGATAACACGATCGTTTGTTATTCCTATTCCAAGTCTCTGTCGCTTCCGGGCGAGCGTATCGGCTACGTTCTGGTTCCGGACGGATGTGCAGACAGTAAGGAAGTCTATGCCGCGGTTGCCGGCGCTGCCAGAAAGAACGGCCACGTATGTCCGCCGACTCTGATTCAGCGTGTGATCGAGCACTGTGCAGATGAAATGCCGAACCTGAAGGCCTACGATGAAAACCGTGAACTCATTTACAATTCTCTGAAGGATATGGGATATGAGTGTGCCAAGCCGGACGGCGCCTTCTATCTGTTCGTCAAGGCTCCGAACGGCGACGCGAATGCCTTCTCGGAGAAGGCGAAACTGGAGTATAACCTGCTCGTTGTTCCTGGTGACGGATTCGGATGCAGCGGCTATTTCCGCTTGGCATACTGTGTCGATCACAGCATGATTGAGCGCTCACTTCCTGCATTTAAGAAGATGATTGACTCCTATAAATAATTACAGCATCCTATGAAAGAGCTGCACACGAGCAGTCTGCCGGATCGGGAAGGCAGCGGCGGAGCAGAGTATTTCTGCAGATCTTCTGCCCGCTTTCTCTGTCCGGCGGACAAAGTGCAGACGTGAAAGGAATAAACGGGTTTAAATTATGAAACGTAAACAACTGAATATCGTAATGATCATGGGACTTGCTCTGTTTGCAACCTTCTTTGGGGCAGGAAACCTGATCTTTCCGCCGTATCTGGGAAGAAATGTCGGATCCAGCTGGATGACTGGCTTTATTGGTTTCTTCATTATGGATGTCGGTCTGGCCACCATGGGTGTTCTGGCTGTCGTCATGAATCAGAAGGGAAGCATTGACGGCGTGGTCGACAAGATCGGCCATATCCCGGGTGTCATCTGTGTAACCGCGATCATCCTCTGTATCGGCCCGGGACTCTGTATCCCGAGAACGGCTGCAACCACTTATGAGCTGGGAGTCAAAACGATGATCCCATCGCTGAACCACTGGGTATTCGGAGCAATCTTCTTTGCGATTGTACTTGCTCTGACGATTCGGCCGAATAAAGTTGTCGATATTGTTGGAAAATTCTTGACTCCGCTTCTTCTGGCGGTTATGGTAATTATGATCATCAGAGGAATTGTCGCACCAATCGGACATCCGGTTCATACGGGAACGGCGGTTCCTTTAAAAGAAGGTATGCTTTCCGGCTATCAGACCATGGACGGAATCGGCGGCATGCTGATGACGCTGATGCTGATCACAGCTGCAAAGGGTTACGGTTATACGGACAAAAAATCAGTCTCCAGCCTGATTGCAAAAGCCGGAATCGTTTCCGGTGTCCTCCTGATGCTGGTTTACGGCGGACTGACCTTCTTGGGTGCAACAACATCGGGCAGCAGCGCATTCGCCGGACTTGAGCAGGCACCCCTTCTGGTTGCCATCACCAACCGGCTGATGGGAGGAGCAGGAGTCGGAATCCTTGCGGTTATCGTATTCCTCGCATGCCTGACCACGGCCATCGGCCTGACCTCCGTTGCCGGAAACTATTTTGAGGAGCTGAGCGGCGGAAGGCTGAAATATTCCCATCTTGTCGTTGCGATGACAATTTTCAGCTATCTGTTTTCCAATGTCGGACTGGCAAAGATTATCAGCATTTCTGCGCCGATTCTCCAGCTTATGTATCCGACGGTCCTGGTACTTGTTGTCATGTCCTTCTTTGAAAAAGTGATAAAAGATCGTCTGACTACAGGTTTTGCTGCTTACACGGCACTGTTCTATGAGATTCTTGCGCTTGCGGCATCGATGGGTGCGCCGTTTGGCTTTGTCAACAGCCTGCCGCTTGCGAAGTTCGGACTTGGCTGGATCCTTCCGGCTCTGATTGGCGGAATAATTGGATCCTTCTTCCACGGAAAGCGCTATTCAGAAACGATTGCGGAAGTTGACAGCACGACAGACAAAAAACAGTATGCAAGGGTTTCTGCGAGTGATGACAGGGAACAGGAAAAAAGTGAGGCTGTATAAAAACAAGTTAAATTCCTTCGCCAGACTCTGCTGAAACTGGGGGACATCTCTTTTTCAGGAAGGACAGGACTGGCGGACCGCAGATAATAAAGCGGACGATTCGAAAATCATGTGCAAAGAAGCAGTGAGTACATCGAATCGTCCGCTTTTTTTCCTCTTGCAGATTGATTTTTGTCATAAAGACTGAAATAAGGTTGAGAATATTAGCTCATCATGCTAAAATTCTGACATGAGGAGGCTGAGGGACATGAGCAGACGGGAAACAAACAGAGGACGGCAGGCAGCGCGGATGCAGCAGCAGATTCAGCAGGCGGCGCTGGACTTATTCAGCCGTTATGGCTTCGACCATGTCTCGATGGCTGATATTGCGAAGGCCGCGGGCTGTTCGACGGGTAATATTTATCACTATTTTCCGAATAAAGAGGCATTGACATCGCATATGACGACCTATGTGGATGAATGTTATGCCGGATATGAAAAAGAATATCTTGCAGATCAGTCGCGCAGCTGGAAGGAAAAACTTCTGGATTTCATAATGAAATCCCTTCTGGACAGTGTCAGTGATCCGGTGCTGTATTCCTGCTTTATCTATGGTCTGAAGAAGCCGGAAAACGGGGCTCTGAAACTCAGTGACGGAAGAATCTGGATCAGGCTGCTGCATGAACTGGTCAGAGGATGTCAGAAAGAGGGCAGCATCGCGATGAATTATGATGAAGATGAGATTGTTCATGATCTGGTAATTCTGCACAGGGGCATTCTGTTTGAATGGCGGATCGATGAGGAGAGTTTCGATCTTAAGGAAAAAGGCCGGTGTCTGGGAGAAATTTTCCTCCGCGGACTTGAGACAGCTGAATAAAGAATGGAAATTAATGACTGAAATATATAAACGATACACAGCGGGGAGGCTGAAGATGAAACTGATTGTTATTGCACCTAAGGGAAAAATGGGAAGACTGGTTACTGCATCGGCAGAGGCACGTGAGGGTGTGGAGATCGTTGCGGGAATCGCACCTTCCGGAAGAGACTATGTCGGGCAGGATATCGGAATTGCTGCGGGACTTGGAAAGGAAATTGGCGCGCCAGTTGTTGATAATCTTGAAAGTGTCATTGACCAGTGTGATGCGATTATTGACTTTTCAACGGTTGAGCAGGGGATGAGAACACTTGCGGCGGCAAGAGCGCATAAAAAGGCGCTTCTGACCGGGACGACAGGATTTTCTGATGAGCAGCGGGAGGCATTTTCTGAAGCGGCGGCAGATATTCCGGTGATGCTCGCGGCCAACACGTCTATGCAGGTGAATCTGCTCTACCGGCTTCTGGAAATGGCGGCAAAGGCAATCGGGGATTCCACCGATATCGAAGTTGTGGACATGCATGACAGAAATAAGCTGGACGCGCCGAGCGGAACGGCCAGCGAAATCGGGGATGTGCTCTGCCAGGCTCTTGGAAAATCCATGAAAAAAGATGCCGTTTACGGCCATGTCGGAGAAGGACGCAGAGAAGACGGTTCGATTGCCTTTCATTCTATCCGCGGCGGCGACTGGCCGAGCAGCCATACCGTCTATTTCATCGGAAACGGAGAGCGGCTGGAAATTACGCATCACGCCGTAAACTGGAAATGCTTCGCGGAAGGAGCCGTAACCGGAGCCCTGTATCTGACTGAAAAAGACCCGGGTGCCTACACCATGCAGGACTGCCTGGGACTTTAAGATAGTAAACAGAGAAGAAGAGAAGTAAAGAGGTGAACCTTATGTCAGAGGAGAAAAAGAATGTTCTGGTCATCGGAGGCGGTCCGGGCGGCTACATTGCAGCCATCCGCGCATCGCAGCTGGGGGCTGAGGTTACTGTAGTTGAAAAAGACAAGCTCGGCGGAACCTGCCTGAACGTGGGATGCATTCCAACCAAGTGCCTGCTGCACAGCGCAGAGGTTTTTACGGAAGTGAAAAACTGCAAAACACAGGGAATCAAGGTTTCTGAAGTGGCTCTTGATTTTCCTGCTGTGATAAAGCAGAAAACCAGAATTTCAAGGAAACTGGTCGCCGGAGTCAAGAGCCTGCTCCGCGATAACGGGGTAAAAGTGATCACCGGATCAGCCCGTTTTACCGTACCGAAGAAAATCGAAGTTACAGAGAAAGACGGTTCTGTTACGGAAATGACGCCGGATGACATCATCCTTGCAGCAGGATCCGTCAACGTTGTGCCGCCAATTCCCGGCCTTCAGGACAATCCTGCCTGCATTGATTCAACCGGCGCACTGTCACTGAAGTCCCTTCCGGAGTCCATGATCGTTATCGGCGGCGGAGTTGTCGGCCTGGAGCTGGCCTGTGCATACGCCCAGTTCGGGACCAGAATTACAGTTGTCGAAGCATTGGATCACGTTTTACCAATGCTGGATGGAGAAATCAGCGAATTTGCGGTCGCGCAGATGAAGAAAATGGGTATGAAATTTCATCTGGAGTGCCCGGTAGAAGAAGTCCGCAGTGCAGAAGACGGTACAGCAGAAGTCATCTGCCTGAATAAGCAGACAGGACAAAAGGAATCTTTCAAGGCGGAAAAGGTGCTGACGGCAATCGGAAGAAAAGCCAATGTCGATTCACTTGAACTGGAGAAAAGCGGTATTCGCTATGACAAAGGCGGAATCGAGGTTGACGATTACATGCAGACAAATGTTCCGGGAATTTATGCCATTGGTGACTGCGTAAAGGGCAGAACCCGTCTGGCGCATACTGCATCGGTCATGGGTGAAATCGCCGCGGAAAACATCATGGACCAGAAGCAGCTTTATGATGAGAAAACCAACGTTACCTGCGTCTATGTCGAGCCTGAAGCTGCAGCCGTCGGCCTGACCGAAGAGCAGTGCAGAGCCCGGGATCTTGATTACAAGGTCGGCAGATTCCCGCTTGTGGCCAATGGAAAATCCGTGATCATTAACGGGGGAGTGGGCACAGTGAAAATCATCGCCGATGCGGATACAGAAAAAATTCTGGGTGTCCATATGATCGGACCGAGGGCGAGCGATCTGATTGCAGAAGGTGCCCTTGCCATCCGTATGGGGACGACAGTGGATGAACTGATCAGTACGATTCATTCCCATCCGACTGTTTCTGAGTCCGTCCGCGAGGCAGCACTGGACCTGCAGGGAAGAGTGCTGAACATGCCGCCAGAATCCGCACGGAAGAAGAAAAAATAGAATTACCAGAAAGAGAAATCAGATAGGATTGAAGCAAAGCGAGAGTAATAATTATCCGTCTTTAGACTGGCCTGTTATTCACTTGCCATCTCTTCAAGAATTCGGATGAACAGCTTGTTTTCAGTTTGATCCGAATTGAGCACAATCGATGTCGGATATTTATAAAAAATCCCGTTCATCCGAAGTATGAAAAGAGTAATGTATAATTGTCTGTACATTGCGTGACAGTTTCTGCTGGTAATCTGATTAATATCTTAAAGTTTTTACATCACCGTCTTGTTTCATTCGGGAAATCTTCCCGAAATGAAGGCTTTTCTGAATTGCGCACTGCCGGCTTCGGAAAGCCTTCTACTATCAGTGTATATCCGAACATTCCAGTGCTGCGAAGTTCGGATATACGTCTGATTGTCAGTTCATCAGAAAGGTAAAAATAATCTTCGGACGGGCGGCTGAAATGGCCGTATTTCCGACTTTTCAATTTTCTGCTGATGAAAATCTGTACTATTTTTGTTATAACTGCAGAATCAAACACGGTTATTTTCAGCTTGCTGCAGTCCGCACGCCTGAATGCAGTATTCAGTATACGAAAGTTGTTCCTCCTTGTGATTGCCGCTGACTGTTCGCTGCTTTTCTTTATGTTTTTTCACTTCTATGTTATGGCACGCGGCGATACTGGCCTTCTGTTTTGTTACGATATCCAGCATATGCCTGTCGCCTGGCTTTTCCCTGCCTTTATGATTTTGATCTGCTATTCGATGTAGTTTTTCGGAGATTTCCATTCACATACTGCCGATTCCTGCCATCTGTGTGTTATGATATAGATAAGAGTAATGGAAGAAGGTGTAAATATGTCGATTATCGGTGCAGTTATGCTTCCGCATCCGCCGATTATTCTTCCGGAAATCGGCAGGGGTGAGGAACATAAAATTCAGAAGACTCTGGATGCATATGATCAGGCAGCGAAAATGATTGCCGATCTGGATCCGGAGACGGTGGTGATTTCTTCACCGCACAATGTGATGTACTATGATTATTTCAATATTTCCGGAGGGGACCGGGCTTATGGTGATTTTGGGCAGTTCCGCGCGCCGCAGGTGAGTTTCGACGTGAAATACGACCAGGAAATGGTGGATTCTATCTGCAGGCAGGCGGATGAACAGAATTTTCCGGCCGGTACACTCGGCACGAAGAGCGAGCTGGACCACGGTTTTATGATTCCGCTGTATTTCCTGAAACGGCAGGGATTCACAGATTTTGACCTGGTCAGGATCGGCCTTTCGGGTCAGTCTCTGGCTGATCATTACCGCCTGGGAATGATGGTAAAGCAGGCCGCAGAGGAGACGGGAAAACGTGTCGCGTTTATTGCGAGCGGCGACCTTTCCCACAAGACCAGGGCAGAAGGTCCGTACGGATTCGACCCGCATGGCCCGCAGTACGACGAGAGGATCATGGATGTCATGGGCCGCGGCGCTTTTGGCGAGCTCTTCGATTTCTCCGACACTTTCTGTGAGCAGGCTGCAGAATGCGGACACCGATCCTTCGTGATTATGGCAGGAGCATTAGACCGGACAAAGGTTGAGCCGGCAAGATTATCCTTTGAAGACGTGTTCGGCGTAGGTTATGGTGTCTGCACTTACAAAGTTCTGGGAGAAGATCCGTCGCGCAATTTTCTTGACCAGCAGCAGGAAAAAGAAAATGAGCGGCTCGCTGAGAAGAAGGCTGCCGAAGATCCCTACGTCCGTCTTGCGAGAGCGTCTGTGGAAAGCTGGGTCTCTTCTCATCAGAAGATTATGGTCCCGGAATCCCTGGAAGAAGGGCTGACGAAGCGCCGGGCAGGCGCCTTCGTCAGCCTGCATAAAGACGGACGGCTGAGAGGCTGCATCGGCACGATTCAGCCGGTCAGAGGCAGTCTGGCAGAAGAAATCATTGAAAACGGCATCAGTGCCTGCTCCCGGGATCCGAGATTTCCGGAAGTGCGGCCGTCCGAACTTCCATTCCTGGAATACAGCGTCGATGTGCTGGATGCGCCGGAAGCAATTGAATCAAAAGAGCAGCTGGATGTAAAGAAATATGGAGTGATCGTCAGCAAAGGCGGAAGAAGAGGGCTTCTCCTTCCAAATCTTGACGGTGTCGACAATGTTGACCAGCAGATTGCCATTGCAAAGGAAAAAGCCGGAATCGGGAAGAGAGAACACGGTGTGCAGCTGGAGCGTTTTCAGGTTGTCCGGCACTTTTAACGGTCTTCTTCCGAAAGGAGATGATACAGATGAGATGTGAAGTCTGTTTCCGGCACTGCGAGCTGACGGAAGGGCAGACCGGGTTCTGCCGCGGCCGGAAGTGTGAAAACGGAAAAAGTATCCCGTTAAATTACGGGCAGCTGACTTCTCTGGCCCTGGATCCGATTGAAAAAAAGCCGCTTCAGAGATTCTGTCCGGGCAGCATGATCCTGTCATGCGGCAGTTACGGATGCAATCTGGCCTGTTCCTTTTGTCAGAACTATGAAATTTCCATGGCGGGGAAAGCAGACAGCAGGACGGAGTATATGCCGCCGGAAAAACTCGCAGAACTGGCGGAGCAGCTTGTGCCCCGGGGGAACATCGGGATTGCCTTTACTTACAACGAGCCGCTGATCGGTTATGAATATGTGCGGGATACAGGAAAACTTGCGCACGAAAAAGGGCTGAAAACGGTACTGGTAACGAATGGTACGGCAGAACTGGCAGTCCTGGAAGAAATTCTGCCTCATGTCGACGCGATGAACATTGATCTGAAGGGATTTACTGAGGGATTTTACGAGAAGAACTGTAAAGGGAGTCTTCTGCAGGTGAAGGCCTTCATCGAGCGGGCCTGCCGGGACGCGCACGTAGAGCTGACAACGCTGATTATTCCTGGTGAAAATGATGATCCAGAGGATATGAAACGAGAGGCGGCCTGGATTGCTTCGCTGAATTGCGGAAAGGGCGTAGAGATTCCGCTGCATGTGACCCGGTTTTTCCCGCGCTGGCATATGCAGGACCGGGGACCGACGCCGGTGAGCAGGGTTTACCGGCTGACTGAAATTGCGAGAAAATCTCTGCATTATGTATACACGGGAAACTGCTAGAGAAGCTGCAATAATTGAGGCAGGCAGTTTCGCGGCATTCGGATGCTGCAGATGATAGTTATTTATAAGCGGTAAAATGATCAGGAAAGAACGGACGAGGGTAAAATATGGACATTCAGAAAGTAAAAGTCTTTCTCAGCGCAATTGACCGGGGAAGTCTTTCAAAGGCGGCAAATGCTTTCGGGTACACACCTTCCGGGGTCAGTCACATGATGCAGGCACTGGAAGAAGAGATTGGATTCCCGCTTTTTGTGCGATCCAGGAAGGGAATTCTGCCGACGGATGATGCGCTCAGGATTCTGCCGGGAATGAGAAAGCTCTGCGCCCAGCATGCTGAGGTGGAGCTGCAGGCGGAGGAAATACGGGATATGGACAGAGGATCGGTGAATATCGCGTCCTATTCCAGTATTGCAAGTCAGTGGCTTCCTGCGGTGATTGCGAAATTTCACAGGGATTTTCCGAATATCAAGATCAATCTCAGAGAGGGGGTCTGGCAGGAAGTTTCTAATTATCTGATTGAAAAATGGGCGGATCTGGGATTTTACAGCTATCGTTCAACGGTGCGGTCCCGCTGGATTCCGCTGAAGGAAGACCGGATGATGGCGGCGCTGCCGCCGGGGCACCCGCTTGCGGACAGGAAATCTGTGTCCCTGGATGAACTGAAAGATGAGACCTTTATTATGCCGGCCTTCGGCATGGATCTGGATGTGATGGACGTGCTGAAAGATGCGGATATCCGGCTGAACAGCATGATTACGACGCTGGAAAATTATTCGGCGATTGGGCTGGTGGAAGAAGGGGCCGGGGTGCTGATCACGCAGGAACTGGTAACGCGGGGGAGAACCAATAAAATCTCTCTGCTTCCCCTTGATCCGCCGATGAACATCGAACTCGGAATTGCAATTCCGAATGAAACAGAGATGCGGCCGCCGGTCAGGACCTTTGTCCGCTATGCGCGGGACATTATCTGTTCATAAGAGAAAAGGCAGGAGACTGCTGCACGAAACTCAACTGAGTCTTGTGCAGCAGTATTTTTGTGCCTTTACTTCCAGCTGTTGTGCACGGAGCACAAAAATACAGCTTCAAACGCCGGGAGAAAATATTGGCAGGAAACAGGGAATCTGGATGTGAAAGATTTGCATTTTCAATATGAAACAGTTTCGCTATCGATACGATGAATATTGTGTTAAAGTTATATCAGAAAAAGGAAGGAGGATGTGATATGAAGTACCGGATAATTACGAATAATCCGAAGGTAATGAAGAAATATGAAGGGCTTGAGCATCTATATGTAGATTTTTTTCCGGCGGACGGCTATCGCGATATTCTGGTCCGTGTCCGTTCTGAAATCCAGAAGGGATGGCATTTAATTACGCATCCGCTTTCCAGCAATCTGAAGCCGATGCAGTGCCCGTATAAAACGGTGGTTTTATCGGAATCGGAATGTGCAGGATCTTTTCTGGAAGATGAGATCATGATCGAGCAGTGCATTGCGACGGTGGACAAGCTGACGGGAGGAGATATACGCCTTCCGGGGTGGCCGGAAAGGGTGCTCAGTGATTTTCAGACGGTGGATCTTGCGGTGATTCAGTCTGCGATGGAGCGGCCGCTGCTGCAGCAGTACATTTCTGCAGGAAAGTAAAGGCAGAGTGATTCCTTGCAGGGCGTGTTTTGCCTGATAATATACGGAAAATTCATAATACAGAGTATAGTAAACGCGTTTAAATAAATTATGTGATCACAGAAAAAGAAAAATGCAAAATGAACAAAAGAGAGCAGGAGGTGCGTGTCAATGAAACTTGAACTCGGAAAGGTTCACGTAGAAGACATACGGTTTGGAGAAAAAACAGAGATCCGCGATAAAGTCCTGTATATCAAAGCGGAAGAACTGGAAAAGGAAATTCTGAAGGATGACCGGCTGAAGGGATGCCGGATTGAGCTGGCAAAGCCGGGCGAATCGGTGCGGATTACGCCGGTGAAGGATGTCATCGAGCCGCGGCTGAAAATTGACAGTGAAAGCTGCGTATTCCCGGGAATTATGGGAAAGGTGAAGGAAGTCGGAAGCGGAAAGACATACTGCATGGACGGTGTCTGTGTCGTGACCGTCGGGAAAATCGTCGGTTTCCAGGAAGGCGTTATCGATATGAGCGGACCGGCAGCAGAGTACTGTCCGTTTTCACAGACCCTGAATGTCTGCGTTGTGATGGAGCCTCAGGAAGGTCTGGAGACACATGTTTACGAAGCGGCAGGAAGAATGGCAGGCCTTACGGCGGCAGCATATCTTGCTAAAACGCTTGCGGATCAGGAACCGGATGAAGTGGAAACATACGAGACAAAGCCGCTGCTTCAGCAGGCCGCGGAATACCCGGACCTGCCGAAGGTTGGCTACATTCATATGCTGCAGTCTCAGGGGCTCCTGCATGATACATATTATTACGGCGTGGATGCCAAGCAGATTGTGCCGACGGTCATGTACCCGACAGAAATTTTCGACGGAGCGATCGTGTCCGGAAACTGCGTGGCGCCTTGTGACAAGGTGACAACCTATCACCATGAGCATAATCCGGTTATCGAGGATCTGTATAAACAGCATGGAAAAACTCTGAATTTCATGGGCGTGATTCTGACGAATGAAAACGTATTCCTGATGGATAAGGAACGCCATTCCGATATGACGGCCAAGCTCTGTGAGTACCTGGGTCTGGACGGCGTTCTGCTCACGGAAGAAGGCTACGGAAATCCGGATACAGACCTGATGATGAACTGCAGAAAGGTATCGCAGAAAGGCATCAAGGTCGTCATTATTACCGATGAATTCCCGGGAAGAGACGGAAAATCCTATTCGCTCGCAGATGTCTGCGATGAGGCGGACACCATGATTTCCTGCGGAAATGGAAATGTTGTCATTCATTTCCCGGCTATGGACCGCGTGATCGGAACACAGGAATTTATTGAGATGCAGATCGGCGGCTGGGTTGGCTGTAAGGACGAGGACGGCGGATTTGATGCGGAGATCCAGATTATTATCGCGTCCACGATTGCCAACGGATACAACAGGCTTTGCGCAAGAGGATTTTAAGGACAAAGGGAGAAGGTGCAAGATCATGAAAAAAAGAATCGTACATTACATCAATCAGTTCTTTGCCGGAATCGGCGGCGAAGAAAAAGCAGATATTGAGCCTTTTTCCAGAGATGGCGCACTGGGCCCTGGAACGGCATTTCAGAAACGATTTGGGGATGATGCAGAAATCGTCGGAACCATTGTCTGCGGAGATAATTACTTCGGATCCAACATTGACAAAGGAGTTGTGCCACAGCTCCTGGAGATGATCAAGGCTTATCAGCCGGACGGATTTATCGCAGGACCGGCATTTAACGCAGGACGCTATGGAACCGCCTGTGGAACCATAGCGAAAGCCGTGCAGGAGGAGCTCCAGATTCCGGTTGTTACAGGTATGTATGAGGAGAATCCAGGAACCGATATGTTCAGAAAGGATCTTTACATTATCAAGACTGGTGATTCTGCAGCAGGAATGAGAAAAGCCGTGCCGAAAATGGCGGATCTTCTCAAGAAGATGTTAAAGGGTGAGGAAATAGAAGGGCCGGAAGAAGAAGGCTACCATGAGCGCGGGATCCGTGTCAATTATTTCAATGAACGAAGAGGTTCAGAACGTGCGGTAGAGCTGCTGGTCAGAAAGATCAGGGGCGAAGAAACCTGGACGGATTACCCGATGCCGAAAATCGACCGTGTGGATCCGGCTCCTCCGATTAAGGATCTCAGTCATGCGAAAATCGCACTGGTCACCTCCGGCGGAATTGTCCCGCAGGGTAATCCGGACCATATCGAATCTTCTTCCGCGACGAAATGGGGAAAATACTCCATTGCCGGAATGGATCATGCCGATAAAAAGGACTTCATGACGGTACACGGAGGATACGACCGGGCCTTCATTACCGAAGATCCGGACCTGTGCATCCCGGTCGATGCCCTGAGAAATCTGGAGAAAGAAGGCGTTATCGGTGAACTGACCGACTATTTCCTGACCACAACAGGAACCGGAACCTCCACCAACAACGCAAAACGTTTTGCCGAGGAGTACGTGCCGATGCTGAAAGAAGACGGCGTGGACGGCGTTCTCCTGGTCAGCACCTGAGGAACCTGCACACGATGCGGTGCATCGATGGTAAAAGAAATTGACCGTGCAGGAATTCCGGTCACACACATCTGCACAGTTGTGCCGATTTCTCTCACGATCGGAGCCAACAGGATCGTTCCGGCTGTCGGAATCCCGTATCCGCTGGGCGACCCGAATCTCGGAGAGAAGAAGAGCTATGAAATTCGTGAAGGACTGGTCAGAAGAGCACTTCACGCACTGACCGTGCCAGTGGACAAACAGACCGTCTTTGAGGGAGATGATCAGTAGATCGGAGGCGGTTTCATATGAAAAGTCTGGGAAAAAGTCTTGGATTCTGCGGGTCCTGTATCGCCTTCTACATTGGAGCAGGTTTTGCGACCATGCAGGAAGTCATGCAGTATGAAGCGTCCTACGGAAGTAAATTCGGCATTGTCATTATGACGGCGGCGCTGATTTATCTCTATACGGATATATCCTTTGCGGTAAACGGAAACCGTTTTCATCTGGAGCATGGCACAGATATTTTTCAGCACTACTGCGGAAAATACATCGGGACATTTTTTAAATGGTTTTCCGTGTTCTTCTGCTATCTCTGCTATATCGTCATGTGCGGCGGCGCCAATTCCACTGCATCGCAGCAGTGGGGCCTTCCCTCCGGTGTCGGTGCGGCGATTCTCATGGCCGCAGTAATCGCAACCGTTGTGTTCGGCCTGGACAGCATTCTGAACACGCTGAGCAAGATAGGGCCGGTGATCATTGTCGTGCTGCTGATCGTTTCCATTGCGGCCTGCATAAAAGGTGCGGGGAATTTCCAGGCGAACCTGAAGGCAGTTGACAGCGGAAAATATCATCTGACACAGGTCGGAAATGGTAATCCGTTTGCTTCCGGAGCCTCCTACGGCGGGTTTGTCGTCATCTGGTTCTCCTCCTTCCTCTGTGAAATCGGAGCAAAAAACCGGCTGAAAGAAGTCCGGACGGGAATCTGGACCTCCGCGCTGTTTATCTTTGGTGTTGCGGTGCTCTGCTGTATCGCACTGATCTCTCACATGGATCAGGTCGCAAGTGCGGACATCCCGGCGTTGATTCTGGCCGGACTGATCGGCCCGTGGTTCGCGCAGATCCTCGCCGTTATCGTATTCTGCGGAATATACACAACTTCAGTCCCTCTGCTGTGGACCAGCGTGGGAGCCATCGCGGACGACAAAAGCAGAAAGTACAAGATTCTGACGGTAATCGGCGGAATTGCCGGCTTCGTGATTGCCTGCTTCTTCCCCTACAAAACACTGGTCAATGTGTTCTACGGACTGAACGGCTATCTCGGTTTCCTGCTGATAGCATTTATGATCGTGCAGGACATCAGAAGACACGGCATTCTGTCTGGAAAATCAGAAAAACAGAAGCTTGAAGAGCAGGAAGCTGCATAATGAATCATTTCTGCTATACATAAATCAGGCTGACTGCATCCCGGGACTTTCTCATTGAGAGCCCCGGGTCTTTTTTCGCCGGAGGCCAGATGCTGATTCAGAGCTGTCCGCTGTATTGACGATATGGCCTGAACACGACTATATTATTAAGAGAGGAGGTCGTTAGAGATGAAAGATATTCGAACGGAAATTATTGAAACAGTACAGAAAGAATATGAAACGGGTCTTGTGACCATGTATGAGGGAAATGCGTCTGCCCGGGCCGGAGACCGCGTCTATATTACACCGTCCCATGTCGCAAAGCCGGATCTGACGGAAGATATGATTATTGAAACGGATCTTCAGGGAAATATCCTGAGAAAGAAAGAGGGACTGAAGGCATCGTCTGAACTGATGATGCATCTTGAGGTTTACCGTCTCAGAGATGATGTTCAGGCCATCGTGCACAACCACAGTGTATTTACGACTGCATTTGCGATTGACGGCATGGATATTCAGTCAGATGCTCTGACAGAAATCAACCTGACCTTTGGAAAGATTCCGTGCATCCCTTACGGCAGACCGGGAACCCCGCATATTTACGAGCATTTTAAGGATTATCTGAAGGATTATCCGGCAGTGCTGCTGGCCAACCACGGACTTCTTACATTTGGAAAAACTCTCAGAGAGGCATATTCCATGGCAGAAGCTGCAGAGAACATTGCGAAGACCCTGTATGTGGCGAAACAGCTGGGAAAACCTGCTGATCTTCCGGAAGAAGAGCTGGAACAGCTGAGAAAATAGAGAAGGAGCAGTGAAGAGGAGAGTTTGATGAAGAATTTTAAAAGAAAGTTAGCGGCTGCCGCGATGGGATCTCTGATCGCTGCGATATCCGTTTTTCCGGCCTTTGCGGATACCTTTACCACGGATGAAGGTGCAGCTTTCAGAGGCTCGGATGTAACGAGCAGCGCAAAACTTCAGGCTGCAATCGACTATCATATTTTCACCCAGCCGGAGGGAAGCCTGTATAAAGGAAGCGGACAGTGCTGGGGCTATGCAGAAAGGGTCAGAAGTCTGCTGGGATCTGGCGGGGTGCAGAAAACGTATCAGATCCCGCTGACGCAGAGCAATCTGCTGAAGGTTGTGAAGGGATGTCGTCCGGGAACACATCTGAGAATTACAAGTGCGAAGACACCTGCAAAGAGTACATACCAGCATTCGGTTTCCGTGTATAAATGTACGAATGATAAAATTTACTGGTCCAATGGAAATGAACATAATCAGAACCATGTCTATTACCATGTTACCAGTACAGCGGATTTCAGCGACTGGTGGTCAGGACTTGGATTCAGCTATATCCAGTTTGTGATTCAGCCGGCAGCTGCGGCTTCCCAGAGTAAGGGGGAAGCGGGGGTCTATGCCGATCCGGAAAACGGCTGCCTGGATGTTGCATGGCCATCGGTTCGGGGAGCATCTCGTTATGTGCTGTACCGCAGTACGAAGAAAAATGGTCCCTATAAAAAGATTCTCACAACGAAGAAACTGGAGTATACAGATCGTAAGGCCAGCTACGGAGTCCGGACCTATTACCGCGTAAAGGCGCAGCTGCGGAAAGGCAGCAGTATGAGTTCGCCATGTTCTGCGGTCCGCAGACTGCAGGCACCGGTTGTCACAACCTCGACAGATCCTTCTGCCGGAACCGTGACATTCTCCTGGAAAGCCGTTCCGGGTGCAGAAAAGTATGTAATCTATAACGCGGATGACAGACGAAGCTTTGGATACGGCTTTTATACAGAAGACAAGGCAGGAGAAACCACTGAGCTTTCCTGGACCGTTCCGGCAGGCAGCTATGTGTATTTCACCTGCCAGATCAGTGCAGTCGGAAGCAATGCGAGAAGTGCATCTCTGAAAACCGGCGCGACGGCCGTATATGCACAGAATGATACAGATAGTAATGATAATATTTAGAAATTTGTAAGCAGAGAAACTGCTGCCCGGGTTCACTATTTTGACTCTTACGGTATCTGAATAAGCCGAAGATTGGTGAACTGGATTTTGTGGTGCAGCAGAAACAGAAGGTGATCCCGATAGAAATCAAATCTGGGAATGATTATCGCCGCCATGCTGCATTGAATCATGCGCTGGAAAATACAGAATGGAATCTGAGAGATGGCATCGTTTTCTGTAAAGGGAACGTGGAATACAGGGAAAAGGTTACTTACTACCCCTGGTATATGATCATGTTCTTTCTCCATTCAGATGCTGAAGAGCGGCATATTGTGGATGTTAAACTTCCAGAACTGAATGGAATATCATAATTGGAAATTGGAATATGTTATTGCCAGAGTATAAAAACCGGATTCCAGAAAGCAGTACGGCTTTCCTGAAATCCGGTTTCTATGGTTATTGTTGTTTTCAGACAATCTCTTCTTTAGAAGAACACCTTCAGTACAAAGCTTCCGATGAATACGGAGGTGATCGTTACGGTGACGAATCCGGCAACGAGCATCTTCGGCATCAGCACGTTATACAGTGCCTGGTGTTCCATGTCGTTTTTCGCCAGCGCGTCGCAGACATCATTGGTCAGGATCATGGTGTTCGGGAATCCGAATGTGCAGGTCAGTCCCAGAGCGATGGCCAGGCTGGCCGGCATCTTGATGACGCGGGAAAGGAGCAGTCCGGTAATGACGGTTCCGAAAATGCCGAGGACCATGACAACGATGATCGGACGGATGTAGCCTAAGAACATGTGCGGAGTGACGCCGACATAGTTTCCAAACAGTACGCAGGCTGCGAGGAAGGTAACGATTCCGGCGGATTCCGTGTGGTCCAGAGTTCCCTTAGGCAGGAAGCCGGTTTCAACGGCAGCCCATCCCAGAATGATGGAAATGACGAAAGGATGAATGGCTCCGCCCAGCAGATGGGACAGGAAAGCTGCCAGGGAAGAAATCAGACCGACCTTCAGAAGTGTTACCGGAACGCGGTCCAGCATCTGCGGCATCTGCAGAAGCTTGCGCTGCGGGACAGCTGCAGCGGCAGAGACCAGAACCGGAGAATCACCGTTCGGGCCGGCAGCTCTCTGTGCTTTTCCCGGGAGAAGTCCCGGATCCTTCTTTTCTTCGATGCCGTCATTGGCCCATTTTCTGACGTTTTCCGGATCTTTCAGGAAATTCTTTGCATATTTTCTCAGATAGTGAGAGCAGACCGGCTGCCCGAAGAAACTCTGTGCCATGCTCAGGATCGTGAAGAATCCAACGACGGCAGTGAGTCCGCGCGGCTTCAGGACGGAGGTGAACATCAGAACAACTGCGCTTCCGCCAGCATAAACGGCGGATCCTACATAAGCGTACTGCGGATTGATCAGAAGCGGTCCGACGATCAGGATAATTGCCGTGGAAACCGCCAGGCCGGCCAGGCAGATGATAATCGTTTTAATCTGCCGCTTCATCTCCGGTGTATCGATTGTGGTTCCCAGCATAGTGATCATCAAGGTTACGGCCATCATGCCGAATCCGCCGATGGTGGACTGGCTGAAGGTGTTTTTCGGGATCAGGCCGATCCATAATCCGATCAGAACGATCGCGCCTCGTGCGACCGAGGAAGGGAATTTTGCTTTGGTAACGGCTGCGATAACATCGCCGGCTGCGTAAATCAGCAGAACGATGGTCAGTGCGTAAATGGCGCTCATAATAAACTCTCCTTATTTATGGTATCCGTTCTGAACTGCTGTCTGGAAGGCGGTTCAGAATTTAGTCTGTGGTCAGTTCCAGCTTTCCCGGAAGGGAAAGGAATCCGTGTATCTCCTTGCCCGGGTGGATTTTGTCCGGAAATTAGTGCTCCTGGAGGAAACGGTATGCGCTCTGGCAGTAGACCGCGGCTCCGACAGGCAGGGCGTCCTCATCGAACAGGACTTTCGGGTTGTGGTGCGTTACGTCCGGGCCGGCCAGGGAGCCGGTTCCGATGTGGAAGTAAACGGACGGCACGCGGCTGGCGACGGCAGTGAAGTCCTCCGTTCCGCCGAATTCGTGGAGTTCCTCGACCATGCCGCCCCCGAGCATTTCCCTCAGGTAATCCGGGATGCAGCTGCAGAGCTCCGGGTCGTTGTACATCGGCGGCATGCCGTAGACAAAATCGACCTCGGCGCTGCCTCGGAAAGCAAGGGCGATTCCCTCGCTGATTTCTTTCACGCGCTGTTTCAGGAAGTCCCGGCGTTCCTGGGATGCCGCGCGGACAGAGGCTTCCATGACGCAGGTGCCGGCCTCGGTGTTGCAGCTGTCGCCGCCGTGAATCATGCCTACCAGCACGATGGAGCGCTCAACGTTGGAAACTTCCCGGCAGTTCAGTTCTTCAAGCCCCGTGATGATGTGGGCCGCGATGTTGATGGCGTCGATGCCGGTTTCCGGGGATGCGCCGTGAGCCTGCTTTCCATGCACCGTGATGCGGATGCAGTCGCCGGAGAAAGTTGAATATCCGGATTTATAGGTGATCTTTCCGACTTTTGAGATTGGACCGTGGCCGGAAGAAGTGTGCAGGCCGACCGCAAAGTCAACGTGAGGGTTTTCCAGAAGTCCCTGATCGATCATTTCCTGTGCGCCGCCCAGGACCTCTTCTCCCGGCTGGAACATGAACTTGACGCGGCCATTCAGCTCGCTCTCATGCTGCTTCAGGATTTTCGCCGCGGCCAGAAGCATGGCCGTGTGCAGGTCGTGGCCGCAGGAGTGGCAGTTTCCGTTCTCCGCCGCGAAGGGCAGGCCGGTTTCTTCTTTCATCGGAAGCGCGTCCATGTCGCCCCGGAGCAGAATGACCTTTCCGCCCTTTCCGCAGACCGCGGTGACTCCGGATTTTCCGCATCGCTGCGGCTCATATCCGTAAGACTTCAGCTGCTCGATAACGAATGCGCTGGTTTTCGGAAGGTCCAGGCCCAGCTCCGCAAACTGATGCACAGTCCGCCGGTTCTCTACAATCTCGTCTTTCATCTTTTCTGCTTCTTTAAGAAAATCAATCATTCCATCCTCCATTTCTGTTTCAGCTTCTGCCTGTTGGCGGACAGAATAAGTAATTTCCCCCATCACAGTCTTTTTCCGGCTTTGGACAAAAAGAAAAATCCCAAGAGGAAAACGTTCTGTTTTCCTCCTGGGACGAAATTTCAAAAATCCGCGGTGCCACCCAGTTTGATCAGCAGAATAAAATAATTTACTGATCCTCTCATCCGCATACCAACATATACGCTGCCCTGTACGATTGCAGATTCGTCGGAGCATAATCTCCAGCCCGGTCCGAAGACCAGTTTCCGGATTTCACTCCGCCCTCAAAAGCCCATTCAGTTGCAGTTTCCGCACCGCAATCTCAGCATCTGCGGCTCTCTGTACCTTCCCGTGCAGCTTACTCACTCTTTCTCAACGGTTTATCTGTGATGAACTTGTGAATATAACTTAACATTGATCATGAAATATGTCAAGGAATAAAGTGGATTTTTGTGAGAACACACAAGAGGAAGGACGTTTCAGGAAATGGTCCGGACGTTCTTCTTTTTATATTGTCTATTCGTCAGACAACAACAAGTTTCCCGGGCACCCGCCCGACGCTTCAGCGTCGTGGAAGGGTGAGGTCCTTATTTCCTCTTTTGTCCGATTCCCGGGCGGATCTGCTCTTTGTGCGTTAAGCCCTTAAATATATACATATACGTTGTCCTGAAATATAGAAGCCTGACTGCAGTTTTGCTATAATAAATCATGTCAGTCACAGCTGCGATATTATTATTAAGAGGGGGATGGAAATGAAAGATAAATCATACGAAAGGATGCGTATTTTTTTACTTGTTATTCTGATCATCGCCTGTGGTTTTTTCCTGCTCAGTCCGGCAGAAGGCTTTGCGGACGCTTCAGGCGGGGAATCTGGAGAAAACGGAGAGATGGTGATAAAGGCAGGAAGTGCGCAAGAGCTTTCTTCAGCATTTAAAGACATCAGCAATCCCAATGGTCAGTATAGCGCATATACGAAATTCAGGATCGTTCTTACTGGTGATATATCCAATTTTAGAGGCGCCACTCTGAGCCGTAATGGGACTGTTGTAACTCTGGTCGGAAATGGATATAAGATTAATATGGCTCAGGGAGAGCAGAGCGTTGGATTTACTCTAAATAAAAACAGTGGAACTACGTTAACTCTTGGTGATGGTGCATCAAAACTGACCCTTTCAGGGAGCGGCAAACCTGTCAGCGGTAACCCTGCGAAGGAACGATCACTGCAAACCATGCAGAAATATCCGGAGGCGGAGTGTCTTGTCTGATCGCCGCAGCTCCTTGCACAGACCTGTCTGGTGCGGATATCTTCAATAACGATGCCGATGATAGCGCATCGGATGTATATGCAGCGGATGTGTTTTTTCATGGCTCGACAGTCCATCTTCCGAAGAATCCCGCGCAGCAGCAGTCAGCTGCATATCTGGCATCCGGCGTTCCTGAGGATCAGGCTTTCAAAGTTGAGGATATTAAGGGACAGCCTGTCGACAGCTGGTATCACGACGAAGACGGTAATAAACGTTTCTATTGCCAGAATCCGGCAGGTCGAAGAAAATATGATGAAGTTTCCGAAAATCAGATAATCACTGGCACTTTTGATAATCCACTTTGTCTGGTCGCCGCTTCCAGCAGAAGAACAGTGTTCTATAAGGTGGAGCACTATCTGCAGCAGAGCTCAGGAGAGTATAAACTGACAGATACGGAAAACCTCAGAGGAACGATCGGAAATCCTGTTAAGGCTTTTCCTAAGTCAGATAAGTCATATGATCCGTACACATTTAATGAGGACAAATCGAAAGACACGCAGTCCGGTGTGGTAACGGAAGACGGAAAACTGGTTCTTAAACTCTATTACGACCGCAAGAAAGATTCTTCGGATGATTCGGGGACCAGCTCGGACGGAAGCAGCAGCGCGTCGTCATCGTCCGATGCGGTCAGCCAGGATACGGTGACTGCCGATTATGACGGCGGACATTCAGAAAGTGATCAGAATGAGCTGCCGGTTGAAACGCAGGACGGACAAAAGGTAATCAGCAAGACTGTTCCGATTAGAGACGGTTTTGAATTCAAAGGCTGGAAAGTCGAAGGAACGGATACGATCCTGAAACCAGGTGATCCTCTGCCGGCTGGAAATATACATCTGACCGCAGTCTGGAAAACGGTTAAGAACTCTGCAGATGATCCGAATAAGAATTCGGACGGCAGGAGTGAAGATGATTCCGGAAAGAAAGTCACGGGAGTTCTTCTTCCTAAGGTCATTGCGAGAGGAAGGCATACGCAGACATTGACCTGGACAGCCCTGACCAACGCAGACGGCTACTTCATCTACACGAATCAGTGCGATGAAGGAAAAAAGTGCCATCCATTCAGGAAGCTGGCGGACTATAAGGCAGCAAAGGCGCGGGTTTATACGAGGAAAAATCTGAAGACCGGTGAGAGCTACAAGTACTATGTAGCAGCTTATAAGATCAGAAATGGGAAGAAGGTCATTATAAAGAACAGCGTCACGGTACATTCCCTTGCGGGAAACAACAACGCGCGCAGCACGAACGTGAAGTCCGTCAGGGCGAAGAAACATGCGGTTACCTTGAAGAAAGGACAGTCCTATACACTGAAGGCATCTGTTTTCAAGGTCAGCAGGAAGCGCGCCTTTCTGGAAAGTACACACTGCGGACTGGTTCGTTATCTGGCCGGAAACAGCAGAATCGCGGCAGTCGATTACAATACCGGAAAGATAAATGCAAAGAGGGCCGGGAAGACGACTGTGTATGTTCTGGGCGTCAACGGAATCCGTGACAAGTGCGTAGTTACCGTTAAGTAATCTCCTTATACTGTTCACAAATACATGCAGTGGATGGGTATAATAAATGTGTTAGAATTTAAATGAAAAGGAGTGAACAACATTGGGTAACAGTATGACAAAAGAACGCAAATACGAGCGTTTGAACTGTTTTGCGCCGCCGGAGAAAATTGTGTCCGAGCGGAAATATAATCTCATTCTGGGCGGTACAATTCTTTACGGACTGCTGATCAATGTGCTGATGTGCCGGTATTTTCCTGCGGTTCAGCTGGCGGAGTCGGTCGGAACGCTTGGTCTGTTCATCGGTTACATCGTGCTGACCATTGCGGGAGTGGTAATTTCCGCATCGTCGAAGAATGCGGGCGTCAGCTTCCTGGGTTACAACCTTATCGTCCTGCCGATCGGTGTGATGGTGACGATTCTGGTGACGGCCTATGGCGGACTCAGTTCATCGGTCGTGATTTCCGCCTTCTGGTATACCGGCGTGATTACGCTGATCATGTGCGTGGCAGCGGCGGCATTTCCGAGATTCTTCGCAAGAATCGGAGGCTTTCTGTTTGCGGCCCTGATCGGATTGATGGTGGTCGGACTTCTGACCTGGCTGATTCCGGGAATGATATCATTTTATTCGATTGCAGGCGCAGTAATTTTCAGCCTGTACATCGGCTATGACATGTTCCGCTCGCAGGTTTATCCGAAGACCGCAGATAATGCGGTGGACTGTGCGGTTGATATCTATCTGGATATCATCAACCTGTTCATCATGCTGCTGCAGATTTTCGGAAACAGAGACAGATAATTTATTAGAAACCGGAAATCAATTGAATCAGAAATAAAAGGGGCTGCGGCTTCAGGCAAGGAAATGGTCTGAGGCTGCGGCTTTTTTATGGTCGATGAGCAAAAAGGGATTTACCGTGATCACGTGTGCATTTTATTGCTTTGCTATACGTAAAAAATAACATGCAATGTGACAATCAGTTCAAATAAGATGAACGGCTGAAAAAAATCTCTTTGTAAAAACCGCGGCGGACAAGGATTTTTACAAAATGGAAATATTATTTTGTAAAGTTTAATAGTAATCGTGATTCCCACATAAAAATTGTATAGAAGCAGAGACATGAGGCACGTCAGGAATCTGAGGATCATTCTTATCCGAAAATCGTTATAAATATACAACGACTGCGTCGAGGGAAGTATCAAAATCCAGTGAAAATCCTGGCTGGCAGACAGCATTATATATGTTGCGTTTAAAATAGCGGAATTGTCCGTAAACATATTTTGTAATTATGGGTGGGTATATGTGTTTCTTACAAACCAAGTTAGTGACTAAAGTTATAGGTACTTTGTAGAAAGGCTGAGTTTCAGCGGATTTTACAAAAATTATTCTGTCTGTTTTGTATGATTCAGTGTTGTGGATGGATTTTACAAAAATATCTGGAAAAATATTCCAAGTATATTCAAACTCCTGCTTTGAAGCCTGTATAAATGATGAATAATAGAATACCTGGCAGAGTCAGCGGTAACCAAGACGGCAGAAACAACGATAGGCATCGAAAGTTTAGTATACCGTATACCAGTATTCACATTTTTTCCTCTGGGCAGCGGACCAATATAGAGAAAACTACCGTTTATAGGAATTGGTGCTTCTGTGGTTCAGATCATAACCCAGCAGGCCAGCGATCCCTTCAATGATCATTCTGCTGTAATGGAAGAGGGTATCGTAAATCAGGTAGCCGAAAACGATGGCAATGCAGACGGCGAACAGCGATCCCAGCTGCTGCTCTGCCATCGCTTTATTACCGGTGACCAGGCCGTACATGGAATAGTACAGTGGAGCTCCGGGATACAGCGGAAAGGCGCAGGCTGAGGTGAAAATCGTGGATGGGGCTTTCTTGATTCTGGACATGACGGTCGCGTACAGTGCGACGAACATGGCTCCGATGGTAGTCGCGGCAAAGCTGTTTGGAATTACTGCGTACACACCCAGATAGACCAGCCAGGTGAAAAAAGAGCCGATGGCGCAGTCGAGAACCTGGCGGCCGCGGACTCCGAAAAGCAGGGTAAATCCCGTGCAGCCGACGGTACAGGAAATCAGTTGAATCGGTATGCTGGGATTCAGGCCCATTTTAAGCTCCTTTCTTAGTGATAATTGATCTGCTTTCATTGATATTCAGATGCATCTCGCGGTGCTGTTCCTGCAGAGTGCCGGATTTTGGCAGAGAACTTTAGCCTTCTTTCGTAGAATCTTTCTGCAGCTGCCCATGCGTGCATCATGAATTAATGAAAAAAGGAATCCTGACAGAGGGCAGAACCGATATTTCTTTCATAAATAATCCGACTGTTGATGAAAACAGATTCCCGATACATCTATTCTGAGTATATCAAGTTCCGCCTTTTCCGGCAATGATTCCTTTTTTCGTTATTCTTGAGAGGTTTGTAGTGTATTTCTGTGTAATGGATTTACTGAAGGGCAGCTGGGTTACGCCCACGCCAGTTTTGAAAGCCGGAAGGGCGTCTGCTTCCTGCCCGTCTGCTTTTTGTCAGCAGATCTCTTATTTCGCACTCTGCATTTCGATGGATTTCTCGGTGCAGGCCTGGACGCCTTCGAGAACGGCCGTACGCAGACCCTTTTCTTCAAGCTTGCGGACTGCAGCGATGGTTGTTCCGGCAGGGGAGCTTACCATATCCTTCAGAACTCCCGGATGCAGGCCGGTCTCCATCAGCATCTTGGCAGTTCCGTAAACGGTCTGCTCAGCGAATTCATAGGCTGTTGCTCTCTGCATTCCGCCCAGAACTGCTGCGTCTGCCATCGCTTCGATGAACATGCAGACATAGGCCGGGCCGCTTCCGCTGACTCCGGTTACGACGTCGAACAGGTTTTCCGGCATGAGCTCAGCCTTTCCGAATCCTCTGAGGATCTTCAGAGCGAGCTGTGCTTCCTCGTCCGTAACGTACTCGTTCGGGCAGGCAGCGGCCATGCCTTCACCGACCTGAGCCGGAGTGTTCGGCATAACGCGGACAATCTTAACCGGCTTATGGTCAAATGCGTCTGCCAGATAATCCAGGGTTCTGCCTGCGCCGATGCTGATGAACAGCTGATCTTCGCGGACATGATCCTTGATTCCCTCGATCATGGAAGCGTAGTACTGCGGCTTGATTGCAAAGAATACGACGTCGCAGTTCTTCAGAACTTCCAGATTGTCGGCAGTGACATTGATGCCGTTGGCGTCCTTCGTCTTCTGGCGGCCGGCCTCAACCGGATCGGCACCCCAGATGTCCTCTGGCTTGAAGAGGCCGTTCTTGATAATGCCTCCCATCATTGCGTTTGCCATAACTCCGCATCCGATAAATCCTAATTTCATTGGTGTTCTCCTCCTATAGTTCATACTTATATAGTTTATAGCTGACAAAATTTACCTGCGCAAGGGCACTCCTGAAGGGACTGCCCTGTACGCGTGACACTCTCGCTTTGTACGGGCTTTCCTAGAAGGACTGCTCGGTACGGGCGATGATTTCATCCTGCAGAGGCTTGTCCAGATTGTGGAAGTAGTCACTGTATCCGGCAACGCGGACGATCAGATCCTTGTATTCCTCTGGGTGGGCCTGTGCATCCAGCAGGGTCTGCCTGTCGATGACATTGAACTGAATATGGTGTCCGTCCATCGCGAAGTAAGCGCGGATCAGGCTGGCCATATTATCCAGTCCCTTTTCTCCGGCTACGACGCTTGGAGTGAACTTCTGGTTCAGCAGGGTGCCGCCGGTGGAGCAGTGGTCCATCTTGGCACAGGACTTGATTACAGCGGTCGGGCCGTTGGTATCTGCGGACTTCTCCGGAGAGATGCCTTCGGAAACCGGTTTGTGGGCGAGACGTCCGTTGGCGGTTGCGTTCAGGACATCGCCGAAATAAACGTGGCAGGTGGTCGGGAGCATATCGATATGATAAGTTCCGCCGCAGACGGTCTTTCTGCCGGTTACGGTGTCGCGGTATGCCTTGAAGACATCCTGCATGATACCATCTGCATAGTCGTCATCGTTTCCGTATTTCGGGGAACGGTCGTGGACCATGCGGAACACATCTTCATGACCTTCGTAGTTATCATCCATGGCCTGGATCAGTTCTTTCATGGTCAGATCCTGTTTGTCGAAAACGTGATATTTAATCGCGGCAAGGCAGTCGGTAATGGTTCCGATTCCTACACCCTGGATGTATCTGGTGTTGTAGCGCGCTCCGCCTGCATTGTAGTCCTTTCCGTTTTTGATGCAGTCATCGGTGACGATGGACAGGAACGGGGCAGGCATATCTTCAGCGTAGAGCTTCTCGATGACGTTGTTTCCTCTGACTTTCATGTCAACGAAGTAGGTCAGCTGTTTCTGGAAGGCGTCAAAGAGTTCATCGTAGGTTTTATAGTCTTCTGCATATCCGGTTTTCAGGCCGAGCTGCTTTCCGCTGACGTTGTCAAATCCGTTATAGAGTGCCAGCTGGAAAATCTTCGGGATGTTCAGATAGCCGGTGAGGATGTAGGCTTCCTTGCCCCAGCATCCGGTCTCCACACATCCGGAGGATCCGCCGCATCTTGCGTCGTCCAGCGTCTTTCCGGCGTTCAGCAGTTCCTGTACGATTTCATCGGTGTTGTAGAATGCCGGCTGGCCCCAGCCCTTTCTGGAAATCTCGCAGGCGCGCTTCAGGAAGCGGTCCGGAGTCTTTTTGCTGATCTGTACGTTGGAATTTGGCTGAACCAGTTTCATGGCATCCATACAGTCCAGAATCAGGTAGCTGACATCGTTTACGCCGTTGCTTCCGTCAGGACGGATTCCGCCGGTGTTGATGTTTGCGAAATCGGTGTAGGTTCCGCTTTCTTTCAGGGTTACGCCGACCTTGACCGGAGCAGGCTGGTTGTAGAATTTTACCCAGAGACATTCCAGCAGTTCCAGCGCAAAATCATCGGTCAGGATTCCGTCTTCTGTATCCTGTTCGTAGTAAGGGTAGAGGTGCTGGTCGAGACGTCCCGGGCTGAATGCGTCCCAAGGGTTCAGTTCAGAAGTTACTGCCAGGTGAGTGAACCAGTATGCCTGGAGTGCCTGCCAGTAAGTCTGCGGCTTCTGGGCAGGAACAACGGAGCAGTTCTCGGCGATCTGCAGGAGTTCTTTCTTGCGGATCGGATTTGTCTCCTCATTTGCTTTCTCAATGGCCAGGTCGTGGTAACGCTGACCCAGAATCATGACGGCATCACAGTCAATCATCATAGCCTTCAGCTCTTCTGCCTTGCTGACTGCATCCATATCATTCAGATAATCCAGATTGTCCAGGGCTTCCTGAATTTCCTGCTTGTACTCTGCATATCCGTGTGTCCAGATGCGGTCGCCGCCGCAGGTGTGTCCCGGTCCTCTCTGTTCCATGAATTCTGTGAACATGCCGGCTGCATAGGCTTCTTTCCATTCCGGTGTCATGCGGTCCAGAATCTTCTCTCTCATGGACTTTCCGGTCCAGTAAGGAATGATTTCTTTTTTCTGAAGTTCAATGTCTTCTGGTGTTACTTTATAGGCGCAGATGTCACGGTCGTTCATGACATGCATATCTTCGACCGAGTGGCAGCAGAGCTCAGGGAATGTCGGGCTGGCCTGAGGATCTTTTCCTTTTTCGCCGACGATCAGTTCATCATCGCCGAGATAGAGGGTCTTCTTGCTGAAGTATTCTTTCAGAACCAGAGCCCGCATAACCGGGACGGAATATTTTCCTTCGTTCTCGCGATAGAAATCTGTTTCGATTTTTGCTCTTTCCAGATCGATGTGAACCGGGGTGGTAGTTGTCATTTCACGGAGTCGTTTAACTCTTTCTGTCATATTGGTATTTTCCATGGCGTTATCCTCCAATTTTTACGCTGCTGAATCCAGCCTGCAGGAATTGATTGACGAATGTTTCCATGAGAGCATCGCTCGGGACTTCACAGTTTTCTCCCGGATACTCTCTTCCGAGTTTTGCATATTTTCCCTTTCCGGTGTCGTGGTAGGGAAGAAGATTAATCTGAAGAGGATGGATATCATTTTCTTTCAGGAAGGCAATGACCTGATTCATGTTTTCTTCTGTTCCGCTGATTCCAGGGATGGTCGGAATACGCAGATAGATTCTGCCGCCGTCCCGGCTTAGCTGCTTCAGATTATCAAGGATCAGCGAATTATCTGTACCGATTACACGTTTGTGGGTTTCCGGGTCCATAACCTTCAGGTCATAAAGGAAAATATCTGCATAGGGCAGAATCTTCTGGAATCTCTCGTATGGCGCGTAACCGCAAGTGTCGATATTGACGGCGATTCCGTTCCGGTGAAGTTTTCTGGCAAGAGATACGACTTCATCAAAGTCCTGCTGCGCCATCACTTCGCCCCCGGACAGGGTCACACCTCCGCCGGACTGATCATAAAAGATCTGATCTTTTAACAGTTCCTTCATCAGATCTTTCTGATTATACGTTTCGCCGATAATCTCCCTCGCTTCGTTGATGCAGCGGTCAATGCAGCGGCCGCACAGTGTGCAGAGCTCAGGGTCCGTTACAGCAGCTGCGCCGGGTGCTGAGAATGAAATCGCATTCTGCGGACATACATCTGCGCAGCGCCGGCAGCCGGTACATTTCTGCGCGTCAAACTGCATTTCGCGGTTAAACCGCTGTGTTTCCGGATTATGGCACCATTCACAGCGAAGCGGACATCCTTTATAGAAGACTGTTGTACGGATGCCATCGCCGTCATGAATGGAATATTTCTGGATGTTCGTAATAACGTTCAAGACTGCTCTCCGTTTCTCTGTTTATACGATTAGAATTAAGTTCATACCGCGGTCTAATTGATATAAAAATATCATATTATACTTTACAGAGAATTGCAATAGGAAAACAGAAATAGTGTCAGAAATTTCACGATCTTATGCATACTGTATACATAAGTCTGCGGTTATATGGAAAAGAGCGATCAGCAGGGTATAAAAAAGGCCGCAGCACGATACTCATTTGAACTTCGTGCTGCGGCCCCGCCATAGTATTTATTGTTTTTACTGCTTACTGCGGATTGTTTTCACCACGGAATTTTGCAAACAGAAGGGGCATATACTCTCTGCTGAATTCACCCAGGTTATAACTGCCCTTGTTCATGCACCAGTCAGTGACGAGCGCGCGTTCACAGACTCCGTACATGTGGACGATCTGAGCAAGGGACTTTTCCCTTGTGATGTCACCTTTTGTCTGACCTTCTGCAACGATGCGGGTAAGCATCTGAAAATAGTAGCGGTTCTGGTCCAGCAGGGAACTGCCGTTTTCATTGGTCAGCTGCGCGGCATAGAGGCTGGCAATAAGCTGGTAGTTGACTTTCTGTCCGATGTAGCAGTGCATCTGGTAGTTCATTTCCATCAGGCGGTCAAAGCAGTTATCGATCTTCATGATTTCCGGTTCGATTTTTTTATACTGACTGTCCAGAATATTGGAAAGCGTGTCCAGCAGCGTGTCTTTGCCGTGAAAATAGTAATAAAAAGAACCCTTCGCGACACCGGCGCGTGTGATGATATCATTTATAGTTGTCTGCTCGTAGCCTTTTTCATAGAACAAATCCCACGCTGCTTCAATGATTGTTTCCTTTAAGTTTTTAGATTCAGCCATATTCCTAACCCCTTAACCTTGTTCACCGGTATTATTCATATCTGTCAAACCGATGCTTTATTTTATATTACTATATATTAATCTAAAATTACATGGATGAAAAGATATTTATCCTGAAGGCCGGATATTCAGACAGGGTCTGCTTGTATACAAAAATGGAAAGAAATGTATTGTTGTCTGAACATAAGAACGATATAAAATTTATATAGATCAGACATCGATTTTCATATCTTGCTAACTTTCTTTACAAAGATTTTTCCTGTATAATAACTTATACACCTGTGGCTGCAGAAGCTGCTTTCTTGTGTATTGTGTATACATGATGGCGGATCTGCAATATTTTCATGTGATGAACGGCCTTGCTGTAATCAGGCAGACTGATTATTCTGCCTGATCCTTCATAAATTATCAGCCTCGCATTATGGGCAGAAGGGCAGGCGTCAGCAGGATCACAGGAAATGCCGTATGGCGTCTATAAAATATTATGGTTAACAGACAGGAAAGGGACATGAAGAACACAAGAAGCAATGCGGAATCAATGTTTCACAAGCGGTTTGCTGAGTTTGAAGATGAGCTGAAATGGCTGTATATGGAATTGTATCCGGATCATTACGAGGATTACCGTCAGTATGTACAGCTTCTCAGTGATTACTGCGCTGACCGGAGCCGTGAGCTGAAAACATGGGATCAGAAAAAGCAGAGGGATCCGGACTGGTACAGACGAAACGACCTGCTCGGAATGATGATGTATACGGAAAACTTCGGCGGCACACTGAAAGGTGTAGAAGACCGGCTGGATTATCTGCAGGAATGCGGGGTTAATTTTCTGCATCTGATGCCGCTTCTGGAGAGCCCGAAAGGGAAGAGTGACGGCGGTTATTCAGTAAGCAATTTCCGTAAGGTACAGCCGGAACTGGGGACGATGGAGGACCTTTCTGATCTGACACATGCCTGTCATAAGAGAGATATGCAGGTCTGCCTGGATTTTGTCATGAATCACACCAGTGATGAGCATGAATGGGCCAGAAGAGCAAAGGCCGGGGACTGGGAAGCGCAGGGACGCTATTTCTTCTTTGACAACTGGGATATTCCAAACCAGTTCGAACAGACAGTTCCTCAGGTTTTTCCACAGACAGCGCCGGGAAATTTCAGCTGGTGTGATGAGGCACATAAGGTTGTCATGACCACCTTCCATCCTTATCAGTGGGATCTGAACTTCAGAAATCCTAAAGTCATGCATGATATGACTGATAATCTTCTGAATTTATGTAATCATGGCATTGATGTGATTCGTCTGGATGCTGTTCCCTATATCTGGAAGGAACTGGGAACCAGCTGCCGCAATCTGCTGCGTGTTCATACCCTGGTCCGTATTCTCCGGATGGTTCTGGACATTGTCTGCCCGGGAACTCTGCTGCTGGGAGAGATTGTCATGAAGCCGAGTGAGGTTGCTCCGTACTTTGGAACACCGGAAAAACCTGAGTGCCATATGGTCTATAACGCGCCGATTATGGCGACGACCTGGCATACGGTTGCGACTAAGGATGTCCGCCTGTTGAAGCATCAGCTTGGCCAGACCTTCGTCCTGCCTAAAGATTTTGTTTTCCTGAACTATCTGCGCTGCCATGACGATATCGGCTGGGGCCTGGATTATGATTTTCTGGCTCAGTTCGGCATCGGAGAGGTTGCGCATAAGCGTTTCCTGAACGATTATCTTCAGGGCCACTGGGAGGGAAGCGATTCCAGAGGTGAGCTGTATAATGACGATCCCCGTCTGGGTGACGCGCGTCTATGCGGAACGACAGCATCCCTCTGTGGAATTGAAGCTGCGGAATATGAGCAGAATGACTGGAAACTGGAGCGTGCAGAGACGCTGGATATCATGCTTCATGCCTTTCTGCTGAGTCAGAGTGGAATTCCGATGCTCTACAGCGGAGATGAAATCGGCCAGAGAAATGACTACAGCTATCACGAGGATCCGCTGAAATGGGACGATTCCCGTTATCTGCACCGCGGAAAATTCCCCTGGGATCAGGCAGAAGAGCGGAATGACAAAGATACACGCCCGGGAAGAATTTTCCAGGCACTGAAGCGTCTCGAGAAGATCAGAAGAGAGCATATCTGCTTTGAAAATTCCGCGGATGTCTGGATTATGGAGCCGTATAACGATCACATTCTCGCCATCGGCAGATATTACAAGGGAGAGAAGCTGATCGCACTGTTCAACTTCAACACAAATGATGAGACGGCCTGGATCAATGAATCCGAGGATTACATTGATCTGATCACCGGAGAGCCGTGCCGTGCCCAGGGCGTTGGCGTTCCTGCCAGAAGTTTCCGCTGGCTCCTCACCGATTTTGGGACAAATTCCAAACCGCAGGAAGATAAGCCGGAAAGTCCGAAAGTTATCTTCCTGGATATCGACGGCACCCTGACACGTTCCGGGGAAAGCGTTCCGCCGGAAAGCGCCCTGAAGGCCATCCGGAAGGCACAGGATAAGGGAAATTATGTGTTCATCTGTACGGGAAGAAATCTGGCTATGGCAGAACCGCTCCTGAAATATGATTTTGACGGAATCATCGCCAGCGCAGGCGCCCTGGTTATCGCCGGAGGAGAAGTCCTGCACGATGAACCGATGGATCCGGAGGAGTTCAGGAATGCCATGGAGGCTCTTCAGAGCAATCACGTATACTGCACAATTGAATCCAAAGAAGGATCCTACTGCGATCCGGATATCGGAAAGCTCCTGAAGGGACAGCCGAAAGGGAACAGCGAGCTGGAGCGCTGGAGAAAACAGATTAATGAAAATCTCGGAATAAAGCCGATGAAGGAATATAAAGGGGAGCCGGTTTACAAGATCGTAATTATGTTTAACGATGATCACCAGCTGAACGATGCCCGTAAAATCCTTGACCAGTATGATTTTGTCATCCAGGATAAGGTATTCGGCGTGCAGAACGGCGAGCTGATCAGAAAGACCTGCAACAAGGGGACCGGTGTGAAATGCGTCTGCGAAAAGCTGGGAATTCCGCTTGAAGACAGCATCGGATTCGGTGACAGCATGAATGACTACGCCATGATGAAGACGGTGGGGACCAGCGTCTGCATGGGCAACGGATCAGATACGCTGAAAAAGGTCAGCACAATGGTTGCCGACACGGTTGATAACGACGGCCTGGCAAAGGCATTTGAAGAGCTCGGGCTGGTATAAGCCCGGGCCTTCCCGAAAGTTTGTTTCTTATTGCAATGATTAAATATAAAGGAGAAAGCATATGGCATTAGATTACCGCCGCTGCGCACAGGAGATTTTCAGTCACCTCGGCGGCAGAGAAAACATCGTCAGCGCGGCTCACTGCGCGACACGCCTCCGCCTGGTTATCGCAGATAATTCCAAGGTGGATAAAAAGGCACTGGAGGACGTTGAGGGCGTCAAGGGCATGTTCGAATCCAACGGACAGCTTCAGCTCATCATCGGAACCGGAACGGTAAACAAGGTTTACGATGAATTCCTGGATATTACGGGAATGACAGCAGCGACAAAGGCCGATGTCAAGGCGGCAGCTGCTGCGCGTCAGCCGCTTCCGAAGCGCCTGATCAAGGTTCTGGGTGATGTATTCGTACCGATTCTGCCGGCCATCGTCGCATCCGGACTGATGATGGGACTGGTCGAGGCGATTGGTAAAGCGAGTCCGGCATTCGTTAATTCTGACTGGTATTCTTTCCTGGACATGGTGTCCGGCGCTGCATTTGCATACCTGCCGGTTATCATTGCCATCAGTACGGCGAGAGTATTCGGAGGAAATATCTTCCTCGGCGCGGTTGTAGGACTGTGTATGATTCACTCCAATCTGATCAACGCCTGGGCAGTTGCGGGAATGAAGGCATCCCAGATTCCTGTCTGGCATCTGCTCTGCTTCCATGTAAAAGCAGTCGGTTACCAGGGCCACGTTATTCCGGTCATCATTGCCGTGTGGATCATGTGTATGGTGGAGAAATGGCTGCATAAACACGTCCCGGAGATGCTGGATCTGTTTGTGACGCCGCTTTGTACGGTATTATTCGCAACATTCATAACCTTCACGATCATCGGACCGATCTTCTCCACTGCGGAGACTTACATTCTGCATGGCGCACAGCTGCTGATCACGGTTGGACACGGCGTCGGCGCGGCCGCTATGGGTGCAATTTATCCGGTCACCGTTGTTATGGGTCTGCATCATATGTATAATGTCATTGAGGCCGGAATGCTGGCTGAGAAGAACGGAATCAATATCTGGATGCCGATCGCTACGGCAGCCAATTTTGCCCAGTTCGGAGCCTGCCTTGCGGTTGCGGTAAAAACAAAGAGCCACAAACGCAGAGAAATTGCCTTCCCGTCTTCTCTGTCCGCATCGCTTGGAATTACTGAGCCGGCGATCTTCGGAGTCAACCTGCGTCTGATGAAGCCGTTCGTATGCGGCATGATCGGAGGCGCGGTCGGCGCATGGTTCGGATCGATCTCTCATCTCGGGGCCAAGGCTTACGGAGTTACCGGAATTCCGGGACTTCTGACCATCAACCACATTCCGCTGTATCTGGTCGAACTTGCCATTGCAGGAGGAATTGCCTTCGCGCTGACTATGGTCATCTGGAGGGAGGATCCGGCGGAGCAGGATCACCCGAAGGGGGAGGAAGATGTCCTCGATGCCCTGGTGGAAGAGAAGGAAGAACCGAATAAGGAAATGCCGGTTCTGATCCGCTGCGAGGCTGGAGAAGTTCACGCTCCTGCTTATGGACAGATTATTCCTCGTGAGGAGATCAAGGATGAGACGTTTGCATCCGGAGTGCTCGGAGACGGAGTCGGTATCGAACCAGAGGTCGGTCTTGTCGTGGCACCTTTTGACGGAGAAATCGCAAATGTCGCGGAGACTGGCCACGCCATCGGACTGGAAGGTCCTGGAGACATGGAACTGCTGATTCACATTGGAGTCGACACGGTCAAGATGAAGGGCAAAGGTTTCCATCCGCTGGTCAAGGAAGGCGACCATGTCACTGCGGGGCAGAAACTTCTGGAGTTTGACCGCGATGAAATCGCAAAGGCCGGATTCCCGGATACAGTTGTGGTTCTTCTTACAAACAGCGATGACTATGAAGATGTAAAATGCTACGGAGATCTTCAGAAAGAGGAGGAATAGAAATGATAGTTGCAACCGGAAAGAGCATCGTGAAGGGAATTGCGATCACGAAGATCCGTGTACTGAAAGAACCGGACCGCAGGATCGATGAATCCCTGCATGAAGATACGGATGCACAGGTAAAGCGGTTTGAAGACGCAGTCGCGAAAGTCATTGACCAGCAGAACGAACTGTATGAGCGGGCAAAAGAAACGGCCGGCGAGAAAAACGCGGAAATTTTCGAAGTCCACGCCATGATGCTGGAGGATGAGGACCTGATTGATGACACCGAAGAAATCATCCGTGAACAGAAACGCAGCGCAGAATACGCGGTAAAAGAATCCTTTACCGCCCAGGCAAAAGTTTTCGAGGAAATGGATGATGCCTACCTGAGCGCCAGAAGTGCAGATATCTACGATCTGGAAAACGCGGTTCTGGATGTACTTCTGGGAATTGACCCGGATTCCTTTATGCCGGATGAACCGTTTATCCTGGTTGCCGATGACCTGGCGCCGTCGGAAACCGTAAAACTCGATAAAAATCTTCTGCAGGGAATTGTAACCAGGGGCGGAAGCCAGACAAGCCACACGGCAATTCTGGCCCGCAGCATGAATGTGCCGGCCCTTATCCAGGTAAAAGACATTTCGGAAGACTGGGACGGAAAAACAGCGATCGTAGACGGGTATCAGTCCTGCATCTATGTTGACCCGACACCGGAAACGATGGAAATGATGCTGGAGCGCCGTGAAGCAGACAGGAAAGAACAGGCCCTTCTCCAGGATCTGATCGGAAAAGAATCCCGCACCGTCGACGGAACAGAAGTCCGCATTTATGCCAATATCGGCGGGCCTGCAGATCTGCCTGCGGTAAAGGAAAATGATGCGGAAGGCGTCGGCCTCTTCCGCTCCGAGTTTGTTTATCTGAACGGTGATCAGAGCCCTACAGAGGAAGAGCAGTTCCAGGCCTATAAGAGTGCGCTGGAGGCTCTCGCGCCGAAGCAGGTTGTCATCCGCACCTGCGACATCGGTGCTGACAAGCAGGTGGATTACCTGAATCTCGATCCGGAAGACAATCCGGCTCTGGGATTCCGTGCCATCCGCATCTGTCTGACCAGAAAAGAATTCTTCAAGACACAGCTCAGAGCGCTGCTCCGTGCATCAGCATTTGGAAATCTGGCAGTTATGTTCCCGATGATCACAAGTCTGAAAGAACTCATGGCGGCCAAGGAAATCCTTGAGGAATGCCGCACAGAGCTGAAGAATGAAGGACAGGAAATGGGCAGCCTGGAAATCGGCATTATGATCGAAACCCCGGCAGCTGCCCTGATCGCCGATGACCTCGCGCGCCAGTGCGACTTCTTCTCCATCGGAACCAATGACCTGACCCAGTACACCCTGGCGATCGACCGTCAGAACGCACATCTGGAACCTTTCCTGGACACCCATCATCCGGCAGTCCTGAAAGAGATCAAAATGGCGGTTGACGCCGCTCACCGCCATGGAATCTGGTGCGGCATCTGCGGAGAACTCGGCGCCGATCTCGAACTGACCGAAACCTTCCTCCGCATGGGTATCGACGAACTCTCCGTCAACCCGAAGAGCGTCCTTCCGCTGAGAAAACAGGTCCGTGGAATCGATCTGAGCCTCCCGGAAGAAAAACAGGAAGAAGATTTCAGGTAATGGAGTTGCCCTCATCCGCACAAGTGGAACACGCCGTGCGGATGATACTCTTTAATAAGGGAACTCCTTATGCTGGTTCCGCCTGAGAGAGCGAGCCAAAAGCGAAGCTCGATCAGCAAGCCGTGTGTCGTATCTATCAATAGCAAATAACAAAAAGCGGGTGTGAAAAATGCCCGCTTTATTTATATTTCGTGCCTGGCTGACAGCGGAGCATCGTGTATACCAGAATAATAGAATACAGAAAGCAATATGGGGCTATTGCACTAAGTTGGAAAAAACCAGCTTGGGGCGATGGCCTCTTTTTTCGCTGTCGGTATATCATTCCTCAGTTTTTCTTTTCTCCGAAATTCCGTTGTTCTCTATTCGGGGTGTACTACTCTCATTACCTTCAGAGTGAAAAAAAGAAAAAAGGGCAGAATGGGTGAGGGCCTGAGAAGCCCTGAAAAAATTTTTATGGCCATAAGGTAAAATCATATATGTGATGGAAATACTAGCGTAAAAAACAATATTTTGGCCTGAATAGAGGCATGAGAATCAGCAGATCGTTCTGGCTGGAGCAGTATTAGTGTCGAAAATGATGTTATTTACCATATATAATTATGGTTAGTTTTCTTCTGACCCCAGTTTCTTGCTTCAGAATACTGAGATTGAAATTTCGTCTGCCTGATGACAAGGAGGCTTTTATAATAGGAGTGTTCTCTGTTGGATTCTGGTATGAAGAAATTACGGATGAATTCTTAAGCAGCCTCCTGCAGTTCAAAAGGTGAATTCAACCAGTCTGGTTAACCGTATTATAGTTAATGTTAATTAAAGAGCTTGAAATTTCAATGTTTTTTGCTGTTTATCCGTAAAATCATCTTTCGAAATGTTGATTTCTGTATTTCGTATGTTAAAATATACTTAAAAATTCTTAAGAGAGACTGTCGGTGAATTGATGAGTTGTTGGAGCTGATGCAGTGGGGCTGTTTCTGATTCCTTTGAAGAAGATCGATTTTCTGACAGTGCTGCATCGGAAAATATTCTCATGGCCTGCAGTATATGCGGCCGGAGATTCCGGAGATTTCCAGATATATTTGAACTGGGAGCAGAGAATGTATTCGTTATTGCATGGTGAGAGATGAAATAATGTGAGAATTATGAAGATCAGAGAAAGAATGATTCGACGGCTGCTGATAGCTGTGGCGCTGTCGCTGGCTCTCATTTTCGGATTCGGAATCACACAGACTTCGCGTGCTGATTCGATTCCGTCACGTGTGGAGTCAGCGGTGCAGTGGGCGATTTCAACGGCAAATGATGATTCGCATGGCTATACGCTGAATCCATCAATGAGATGGGGTCCGGATTATGACTGCGGAACCTTCATTGTCAGTGCCTTCACCAATGGCGGAGGCTTCAGCTTCAGCGGCTTTGTGGGAACCAAGAGTATGCTGCAGAGTTTCACGAACGCGGGATTCACATGGATACCTGCCAGTCAGCTCGGAATTACATTGAATAATGTTGCTCCGGCGTCGCTGCAGCGGGGCGATATTCTCCTGGACATGGATCGTCATACGGAATTGTATCTGGGAAACGGGATGACGGCAGCAGCACATTCTGACCGCGGCCATCCGGAGACAGGTGATCAGACAGGTACCGAAGTCAGTGTGGCTCCGTACTATAACGGAGTTTCAGGAATCAGCTGGGACGGTGTACTCCGGTATACCGGAAGCAGTTCTTCCAATTCAGGAAACTCTTCATCAAACAGCTCGAATAGTTCCGGAACATCAGGAAATTCTTCAAACAGCGGATCGAATTCGTCTGGAAATTCCGGGAAGACATCATCCAGGATCTCACTGAAATCTGTAACGGCATATAACAAGACCTATACGGGGAAAAGCCAGTCACCGTCGCTTGTTATTTACGATGCGAACGGAAAACGTGTGACCTCCGGTTATTCTGTAAAAACTTCCGGAAGTTTAACCAATGCCGGAACGGTAAAAGTAACGGTCAAAGGAGTCGGAGCATATACCGGCACGGTAAAGACGACATACAGAATTTATCCGAAGAATGCATCTTCCGCAGTGATTGCAGCGATCTCCGCAAAAACCTACACTGGAAAGACAATCGTTCCGAATGCGTCAGTCCGTCTGAATGGCGTTAAACTGAAGAAGAACAGAGACTATACCCTCAGTGCTGTAAATAAAAATACGAAGGGTGTATTGACGGCAAACTTCTGCAACAACTACACAGGAAAGGTGTCCAGAAGCTTTACTATTAAAAAAGCAGCGCTGACATCTTCCAATGTTAAACTGGAAAGTTCAAAAGTCCAGTATACCGGTTCTGCACAGGAACCTGCTGTGAAAGTTTCCAATTTCCAGAAGGGAACGGATTATACGGTTACCTGCACCAACAACATCAATGCGGGAAAGGCCACGATGAAAGTCAGGGGCTGTCGGATGGTAACGGGTTCCGTAACCAAGACATTCAGTATTGTTCCTAAAACACTGGAGTCTGATGATATTCAGGTTGCGGAGACTGTTTACAATGGATCTGAACAGGAGCCGGAAGTGACTGCGGCAGGCCTGACCAAAGGAAAAGATTATCAGCTTTACCGTTCAGACAGCGACCAGTACGTCAATGCAGGAACTTATACAATTATCCTTCGCGGGATTAATAATTATACCGGTGATCTGAATGCGTCCTATGTCATTCAGCCGAGGAGTCTGAAAGACGTCAGGACATCCGGACTTCAGAATTTTACCTATAACGGTAAGAATCAGAAGCAGAATCTGCTGACGCTTACTTTTGAGAGAGGAAATGCGCTGGCGCCGATTACCCTTACAGCGGGGACGGATTATACAGAAAGCTGCAGTTCCGGATTCAAGACCATAGGCAAAAAGAAACTGATTCTTACGGGGACAGGCAATTACAAGGATAAAATTTCGCTGAAATATTATGTAAGACCAAAAACACCGTCTGTGAAATTCACAAGTCTTTACGGCGGATTGAAAATTACGGCTGGAAAAGTTTCTGGTTCACCGCAGTACCAGATCAGCATAAGAAAGAACGGAAGCAAATCCTGGAAAACATACGCATTGGGTACATCGAGAGTCAGCAGTCTTACTTCTCTGGGAAGAGGAAAGACCTATCAGATAAGAGTACGCGCATATAAAGACGGTGCATACAGCAGCTGGAGCACTCCGATCTATGCGGTAACGAAATAGCGATATGAAAAAAGAGGCATGCCTGAGAAGGCAGCCTCCTTTTTTCTTACAGCAGAATCAGTCTCTTGGAACCGGATGAATTTTCATGGCGATCAGAAAATCGGAAATTCCATTGTACAGGGTGACGATTCCGATGACCTGTGTGATGACGGCGGCGACGCCCAGCGGTTTGAAAATCAGAACCAGGCCCAGAACAATCGTGATGATGCCCAGAACGACCGGCATGACCGGAGAGTGGCGGCTCTGTTTCTGAATGGTGAGGGCTTCTCCCAGATTAAAGATGCCGTCGAACATGACGATGATTCCGATGATCGTCGGAATCAGGGCGACAAGACCAGACGGCCTCAGGAAGATCCATAAACCCAGGACGGCGAGAATAATGGACGCGGCCAGATGGATTTTCAGTGAGGATTCTCTCTGACGAAGGTAAATCAGAAGCATGACGGCTCCGGTGATGAGGATCATGATTCCGATAAATTTACTCAGAAGGGAAAGCGTGGCAGATGGCTTCAGCAGAAGCACCAGCCCCACAATCACAGACATGAGGGCCGTCAGCAGTTTATTTCGTTTCAGGCTTCTCAGTCTTGCGTCATATGGCTTTTTTGATGACATAATTGTTTTCTCCTTTCTTAAGAGAGTACGAATCAGAAATTATCCGAGAAAAAAGCGGGTGCTTCGGGAAATAAATTCCTGAAGCTGCCCGCTGAATTTCTGATTGTCTTTTCGTTATGCGGCAATAAGGCTGCCGGCTGCCCAGCCGACGCTTCAGCGGCGGGGAAGGGCGGCGTTCTTATTTCCAGGCTTTAGAACTGTGAATCTTCTACGGTTCCCTCAATGACATGGAGATCGTACGGCTCGAATTTTACGTGTCTGTAGGCATCCACGTCCAGAACGGACTCATCCCAGTCGGAACGGATTTCACCGTTCTGCTTGATAATGATATCGTAGAGAATATCATATGTCTTGCCGTCTTCCTTGTCTTTCTCGACAATTGTGGAGTACGGGAGTGTCTTATGATAGGTGAGGGTCAGTCCCTTGTAGTTGTAGTGGAATCCGCAGCGCATACGACAGCCGTCGAGTCCCTTGTACTCAGCGATTTTATTCAGGTCGGCGAGAATCGGGTCTCCCTCGCGGTCGTAAAGATTCTCCGGTGTGGTCGCTGTGTAGTCGAAGCGGAACTGAACCGGAATATGATACGGAATCCAGCGCTCCAGGTATTCCGGGAGACGTTCTGCCGGATAGTCCTTATACAGCACACAGTTTACACGTGTACGTACAGCAAGACGGGACAGAAGATCGTCCGCACCTTCCTCTACGTACTTGACCAGGTGGCGGGAGACGTTGATGCAGGTGATCTTATCCTTGTTTCTCTCAGTGAAGTCGATCAGATCCTGTTCCGTCTGTCCCTCGAACGTCGGCAGCGTCGTATTGATGAAGACGCGGTGCGTAGGTGGAATCTGGTCCAGCATTTCCTGAAGTGCCTGCCGGTTTGCAAATGGTTCACCGCCGGTAAATACGAAATCGCAGTTTGGAGTAATCTCGTCCATCAGTTTGATAGATGGAATGATTTTATCCTTGCTGAATCCGGTTGTATCGGAGTATTCCCCTTTATTAATACAGAATGGGCAGTGATTGCCGCAGTCATACGGTGCGAAAACCGTGACTGTTGCCCCGCCCGTACGAGTCTTATACGGATTTTTCATGGTCTCAACCTTTCCTTTGCTTAGTTTACGATTGTAATTATAATATAGGTTCACACAACTTTCAATCCAACTTTCTTGTGCAGAACCAATTAATTAGAAATTTAATGAGAAAAAATTAACATTTGCAACAGATTTTTACCCATTTTTGTAACAGTTTTTGGATATTGTTCCATCCGTAAATTTCTGACCCGAAGTGAAATGTCTGTCGTAAATTACAGATTCAAGAGTGAAATTTCATGCATAAAGATTTATAATAGAAAAGGAAGTCTGCGGTCTTATTCCGGCCTGCTCAGGCGGAACTCTGCCGGCAGAAACCGGCGCGGAGAGACGGAATGAATTCCACTCCCGGCCGCGCAGTCATCACTGTTGAAAACAAACATAGGAGGAATTCTATGAGAAAAATACTGATTGTTGTGGATATGCAGAATGATTTTGTCACTGGAGCGCTGGGAAGCGCTGAAGCAGAGGCAATTGTTCCTGCTGTCCGCAGGAAAATCCTTGCATATCCAGAAGCAGACCGTTTTGCGACGATGGATACTCATAAAGATAATTACCTGACTACTCAGGAGGGTCGTCATCTTCCGGTGAAACACTGCATCAGGGGAAGTGAAGGCTGGAAACTGATTCCGGAAATCGATGATCTGATTCCGCAGGAGCGCCGCATCTGTAAGCCGTCCTTCGGTTCAGAGGAACTTGCGGAGAAAATGAAAGCACTGGCACAGACGGAAGAACTCTCCATAGAACTGATCGGTGTATGCACGGATATCTGTGTAATTTCCAACGCAGTCCTGCTGAAGGCCGCCCTTCCGGAGACCCCGGTTTCCGTTGACCCGGCCTGCTGCGCGGGTGTTACTCCGGAAAGTCATGAGGCAGCACTTCAGACCATGCAGGCCTGCCAGGTTGATCTGCTTCAGGGACAAAAATAACCCGGTAACGCCGACAGCAAGGAGGCGGACGCCTTCCGCATCATCCGGGCCCTTCGGAAAATAGTTCTATAAAAATAAAAGAAAGCTCAATTCCCCGGATGGAAAGGCCCGGGAGGGTCGTATGCCAGGCAGTTCTGCAGTCCTCCGTGGAAGCGGCTTGAAAATGATAAAGAGAGAAATGAGGTATTTCATGAAACGTAAAGCGCATATACGTGCAGCTTCCGGGAAAGCAGTCTGGAAGCGTTCTGCTGTTCTTGCAGTCTCAGCGTCCATGACGCTCGCCATGACGGCTCCTGTTCTGAGCAGTCCCGTTTTTGCAGCGGGCAGCTGGAAAAGTGTTCCAGCCAGTGCGAAAATTCTGCAGAATGGTACGGCTGTCCGTAAATCTGCATCGTCGTCGTCTAAAAAGCTGACGATGGTCAATAAAGGAAAAACATATACCGTTTCCTATGAGAAGTTTACATCAAAAACCAGCACAAAGGCCAGCAGCCGCTGGATCTATGTGTCTTCCCTGAAAGGGTTTATCCGGAGCGACCTTGCGAAGGTGAATTTTGCCAGAGAGGCCGCCTGGACATCCGATGCGCTGAGAATGAGAAAAGGCGCCGGCACCAGTTTCGCATCGGCAGGAACCCTTCAGAAGGGTGCGGCGGTTACGGTGAGAGAACGTGTGCAGGCAGCGGACGGCAGCAAGTGGTACCGCATTCTCTATGGCGGAAAGACTGTCTATGTAACTGCAGACTACATCAGCTTTACGAAACCGTCTTCATCCTCGGATTCGTCTGGAAACACCGGCAAGGGAAACGGGTCCTCTTCAACAGACAAGCCTTCCGGAAAAACTGCCGTCAATCCGGATGCTTCTTCTGATTCAGCCAGTCCGGTCCTGAAGGCTTCCGGAACAGTGAAGGCTGCTTCAGCGATCGTGCGCCAGACTCCGTCGGATTCCGCCGCAAAAGTCACGACGCTGGCAAAAGGTAAAAAGCTGACAATTACTTCGGAAACGTTTACTTCCGATACGAGTGCCTCTTCATCGAAGCGCTGGTTCTACGCGTCCAATGTGAAAGGATATGTCAGAAGAGATCAGGTTTCCATCTCCTATAAAGGTGCGAAAAACGCAGTTGTCAAGGCTGACGGAGGCCTGAATACGAGAAAGGGCCCGGGCACGACATTTGGAAAAACCGGACAGGCAGCGGACGGCAGCAGCGTTTCCGCAAGGCTCAGGACCTGGGGGAAATCCGGTTCCGATGGAGATCTCTGGTACCGCATCGTTCTGAATGGAAAATCCTGCTATGTGAAGGGAAGCTATCTGACCTTCACCTCCGGAGGCACGGATTCCGGGAAGACAGATAACAGCGGAAAATCAGATAATACCGGGAACAAAGATGACAGTACGACGGATACAACCAATTACATTACCAAAGACGGTTTCCCGTCCTCCTATCTTCCATATCTTCAGGCACTGCACGCGGCGCATCCGACCTGGAAGTTCACTCCGGTGCAGACGAATCTGGACTGGGACAGCGCTGTTGCGCAGATGACAAAATACACGGGAACCAATACGATTTCCCGCACGGCATTTCCTGCCTCCTTCTTCTCTGTGGATCTGGGCTGCTATAACTATCTGACCGACAGCTACACAGGAAAAGACGGAAACACATTCGTTGCGGCATCTCAGAAGGCCGTGAAGTATTACATGGATCCGAGAAACTGGCTGACCGACACAGGCATCTTCATGTTCCAGAACAACCGCTATCACGCTTATCAGGACGCCGATATGGTGAAGACCATCCTGGCTGCAAATTCGGTGCTGAGCAGGAGCGGAGTCGCAGACATGTTCGTTGCAGCGGGAAAAGAATATAATATCAGCCCGACTTATCTGGCGGCCAAGGCAATTTCCGAACAGAGGGCTGTCACATCCATGGTTGACGGCAGCCAGGGTGCATATAATGTATTCAACGTCGGAGCATCCGACTCAGCATCAGGAGGGGCATCCAAGGGTATCGCCTACGCGAAGGCACATGGCTGGACAACCCTGCAGAAGGCAATCGAGGGCGGCGCTTCCTATATCGCGTCCAACTATCTGAGCAACAATCAGGACAGCGCCTATCTGGAGCATTTCAATGTCATGAACGGATTGTCCAAGGTCGGAAGCCATGTGTATATGACCGCCGTATATGGGCCGAACTCCCAGTCCGCTGAGAACTATAAGTCCTACAGCGCGAACGGTGCACTTGGAAAGGCACTGGAGTTCGACATTCCGGTTTACCAGAACATGCCGTCTGACGCATGCGGCAGTCCGGTCATGAATGTTAATGTGGATAATAACTATTATCTGAAGTCATTGTCCGTCACGGCAAATGGAAAAACAACACAGCTGATCTCCGATTCCGGGCTGAGTTATTCGACAGAGTTTGCGGCTTCTGCAGGCGGTGCGGATTCCGTCAGTATTCAGGCAGCAGCGGCAAGCCGGACCGGCGCGTCCGTTACGGGGAATATGGCCGTCAGCATGAACGGAGAGAGTCAGCAGACTGCGCAGGTCGTATGCACATCTTCATCCGGGGAGACCAGAACGTATACGATCGTGATCAGTGCCCAGTAGGCAGGACAAAATCAACACGCAAGGGGATTGTTTCGTTTTCATTTATCCGGACATAAAGCAAAAGGGCTGGCATCATGAAGCTGCCGGCCTTTTTTCGTATGCGCACAAATTTAAGCTCAGGGGTATAGCCTGGTCAGGCGGAATTATCGCCCGTTAATCTTCTTCCCCTGCCAGCTGTCCCGTTTTCTGAGCTCTGCGTTGATGCCGTTCAGAATACTGCGTTTCTGAAAACTCCATTCCGGGGCGATCAGAAGGGGACGCGGAACGTCTGCGGTCAGGCGGTGGATAACCATTTCCGGAGGAAGCTGCTCGACCATGTCGCAGACGAGCTGAATATAGGCGTCCATATCTGGAAAAGGCTGGTAGTCCGGCATTTCTTCTGCAAGACGGGAGCCCTTTACCAGGTTGAGAAGATGAAGTTTGATGCCCCAGCTCTGATTCTCCATGACGAATCGGAGTGAATGGAACATATCTTCTCTGGATTCTCCCGGAAGGCCCAGAATCAGGTGGGTGACAGCGTGGATGCCGCGTTTTCTGAGGCGCTCCATGATCTTGATATAGTCTTCATTTTCATAGCAGCGGTTGATAAAGCGGGCAGTTTCCGGCTTCGCGCTCTGAAGGCCCAGCTCCAGCCAGAGAAAATGATGCGCAGCGATTTCGCTGAGGAGATCCAGAACTTCTTCCGGCAGGCAGTCCGGACGAGTGGCGATGACCAGGCCCTCGATCCGCGGGTCTTCCAGGGCCTTCGTGAATCTGTCCCTCAGGACAGAAACGTCTGCGTAGGTATTGGTATGATTCTGGAAATAGGCCAGGTATCCGGCCCGTGGCCATTTTTTATGAAGAAGGTCGAGCTGGGAACTGATGTCGCTGGCGAATTCACCGCTTCCTGTGGAGCTGCAGAATATGCAGCCGCCGCTGCCTTTACTCCCGTCACGGTTCGGGCAGGTAAAGCCGCCGTCAAGAGACAGCTTGATCATCTTCTTATGAAAGCGCTGCTTCAGCCAGTAATTGATTGTGTTCATCCGTTCCGCCGCTTCGTCGGCGTCCCTGGTTTTCCTGAGTCCGGTAAATGCGGGAACGTCCATGTTCCAGATGTCCTGCGGATCTGTTATTTTCTGATTGTTGTCTGCTGGTGATTTCGTCATTCTTTTTCCTTTCCGTGTCATTGTTCTATCATTGTAGCATTCTGAAAGGCAGGAAAAAAGAAAATATCCCGGCAGTACTCTGCCTGATTCTTGCAGGACTTGGATTTCTCGGATTATTAATTCACGGAAACTTCGAACAATTTATGAATGGCGCGGCACCGGGCATCCTTGCGGGACTGTCCGTTCTGATGCTGATTTTTCTCAAAAAGGAGGACGAGTAGAGTTTTTTGATGGTGTCAAGAATCGTGGGGGGTTGACCGATCTCCAAGTGGTTTCGTGAGCTGTACGCAGCCTGTGCCTGGAGCGCCTCCCGGCTCCCTTCGCGCATGCTCACGCTTCCGACTCCGCCGGCCTTCTCCGGGCTATAGTCCCTGATTCAGGCCGTCGATCGTCTGGCAGCGAGGCGCTCAGAAGTCCAGGCTTCAGGCTGCGTTACAGTCTCACGTTCAATCAGCTTAGCAGGTCTCTTGCTGCTCCACAGATCTGGATCAGCATCTGGGTCCCGGAAGCTCCATCTATGTTCATCGATTTCACTCTTCTCTTTGGAAAACAGACTGCCAGTGACCGTATGGCCTTCTGAAAATGGAAACCATTCGCTTCTCCTCTGGTACCGCGGCCTCTGGAATATTTACCTTTATGATACAGTTTCTAAATTCCTGCTAACACTTTACATCCTCAGAGTTTTTGACAGGTTGACAGTGCTGTGCGCGACAGGTTACGATTTAATTGTAGTGTAACAGTGTTTTTATCCTGGAGGTATTTTATGGGTGAATATCAGCCGCCATTTCATCTGACGGACAGAATTATTAATCTTGTCGCCGGTATCAGTGAAGAGATCGGGCGTATTACTGTTTTATCTCATGGAAACCTGAATCCGCATCTGAGAAAAGAAAATCGGATAAAGACGATTCATTCATCACTGGCAATTGAACACAATTCACTGTCTCTGGAGCAGGTTACAGCTATTCTGAATGGAAAACGGATTCTTGGAAATCCTAATGAAATCCGGGAAGTAAAGAATGCATATGATACTTATGAAATGATGCTGAATCTGAATCCGTATTCCGTAAAGGATTTACTCAAAGCCCATAGAATGATGATGAGTGGTCTGATTTCGGAAAATGGACGGTTCAGAAGCGGGGGAGTAGGTATTTTTGATGGAGATGTTGTGGTTCATATGGCTCCTCCGGCTGAATTTGTTCCGGAACAGATACAAAATCTTTTTGACTGGTATCAGAAGTCAGAGATGCATACGCTGATAAAGAGCGCAGTGTTTCATTATGAGTTTGAATTTATCCACCCATTCGCAGATGGAAATGGGAGAATGGGAAGACTCTGGCACAGTATGTTGCTGGGAAAATGGAATGAGATTTTTTATTGGCTTCCTATTGAAGAATTGATTCGTACCCGTCAGAAAGAATATTATAATGCTTTGGGAGAGTCAGACCGCAATGCTGACAGCTACGCGTTTGTAGAACTGATGCTGCAGATCATCCTGGATACTTTGAAGAAGACTCAGGTGGTCGGAAATCGGGAAACGGCAGAAAAAACAGATAATCCATCTGTACAGAAGTTGTTGGATGCTTTGGGAGATGAGGAATTGTCTGCTGCAGAATTAATGGATAGACTGGGATTGATACACAGACCGACATTCAGAAAAAATTATCTGAATCCTGCTTTGGAAATGGGGTTGATTGAGATGACTATTCCAGAAAAACCGAGGAGCAGAAATCAGAGATATCGTAAAAAATAACATGGTCGCTCACCGACTATGTTAACCGACCAAGATAACGACTAAGATACCGATCAAGTGATGACCTGGCAGGGAGGAGTTTCGATGATCCGCAGAATGGAAAAGAAGGACCTGGATGAAGTCTCAGCCATCTGGCTGAATTCCAATACGAACGCCCACAGTTTCATCCCCGCAGAGTACTGGGAAAAGAATCTGGCGATGGTGAAGGAGCTCCTTCCACAGGCGGAAGTTTATGTGTATGAAAAGAATTACCGTATCGCGGGATTTATCGGATTGAATGAAAATTACATTGAAGGCCTGTTTGTTTCTGAAAAGCTGCGGTCGCAAGGCATCGGGAAAAGGCTTTTAGATTATGTGAAAGATAATCACGCAGAACTATCGCTGAGTGTGTACCGAAAAAATGAAGCTGCTGTCCGCTTCTATAAACAGGAAAAATTTTCCATAACCGGAGAAGGATTCGATGAAAATACCAGTGAACCGGATTATCAGATGTGCTGGGAAACAAACGAAGCGGATTGAATGTGAGAATGCAGCGCAGCCTGATGCCTGGACTTCTGAGCGCCTCGCTGCCAGACGATCGACGGCCTGACTCTGGAGGGCCGGCGGAGTCGGAAGCGTGAGCATGCGCGAAGGGAGCCGGGAGGCGTTCCAGGCATCGGGCTGCCTGCAATCCACAAAAAATCACTGGTACGTGATAGCAGCAGTATGCCTAATCTTTCTTTCATCTTTTAAGTATGCTATAATAATTTGGTGCATCATCACAGAAAGGAAAGTGAAAAGGCATGAGAGAAAAACTGCTTCTGCACAGCTGCTGCGGACCCTGCAGCACAGCCTGCGTGAAACGCCTGTGTGAAGAGGGAGATTACGGCATTACGGTCTTCTTCTATAATCCGGGAATCACGGAGACAGAAGAATATGAGAAGCGGAAGGAAAACCAGATCAAGTTCCTGAAAGAGTGGAACGCGGAGCACGATGCTGAGGACCAGATCGGATTCGCGGAGGGAGACTACCTTCATGACCGGGATTCCTATTTTCACATGGTCAGGGGGCTGGAAAACGAACCGGAAGGCGGAAGACGCTGCGCGGTCTGTTTTACCCAGAGGCTTTCCGGAACCGTGAAGTATGCGCAGGAGCATGGCTTCCCGCTTTTTACGACGACGCTTACAGTAAGTCCGCATAAGAATTATCCGCTGATTTCCGGAATAGCGGAGGCGCTTGCGGAGCAGACGGAGGGTGTGGAATTTCTGGATATGGATTTCAAGAAGAAAGACGGATTCCTGAACAGTACCCGGCTGTCAAAGAAGTACGGACTTTACCGGCAGAATTACTGCGGGTGCATCTACTCGAAGAAGCAGGCGGAGGCGCAGAGAAAAGAAAAGGCCATGCGCGAAATGAATAAGGACTAGAATAACGCGGGAGAAGAGCCCGGGGGCTTCCCACTTGCGCGTTGCTTTTTGTCGGTAAAATGGAGGAATAGAGATGTCTAATTTAATTATCCCTGAAGGCTATCAGTCGATTCTGGATCCTGTTGAGACCCAGCGTGCGATTAAGAAGGTGAAGGATTATTTCCAGCAGGAACTGGCTTACGGACTGCAGCTGAGACGTGTTTCCGCGCCGCTGTTCGTTGATCCGGATTCCGGCCTGAATGATACACTGAATGGTGTGGAGCGCCGTGTATCCTTCACGCTGAAGGATATGAACGAGAAGAAGGTCGAGGTTGTTCAGTCACTTGCCAAGTGGAAGCGCTACGCGCTCGGAAAGTACGGTGTGGAACCGGAGCACGGCATTTACACCGATATGAACGCGATCAGAAGAGATGAAGAGTTAGACAATCTGCACTCCATTTATGTCGACCAGTGGGACTGGGAAAAGGTCATCACCAGCGATGAGAGAACTACAGAATATCTGCATGAGACGGTTACGACTATTTATAATGCAATCCGCAATCTGAGCGATTATGTCAACCGCCTCTACAGAGGAATCCAGAATGAGATCCCGAATGAGATCACTTTCATTACTTCTCAGGAGCTGGAAGATATGTATCCTGACAAGACGCCGAAGGAGAGAGAGGACGCAATCTGTAAAGAGAAGAGAGCCGTATTCATCGAGAAGATCGGAGGTCCATTGAAGTCGGGCGAGCCGCATGACGGAAGAGCTCCGGATTACGATGACTGGGAGCTGAACGGCGACATCATTCTCTGGAATGACCTGCTGAACAGAGCATTTGAGATTTCCTCCATGGGAATCCGTGTCGATGCGGCGGCTCTTGACCGTCAGTTGAAGATGTCCGGCGATGAGCAGAAGAGAGACCTTCCGTTCCAGCAGGCTGTTCTGCACAACCAGCTGCCGTATTCCATCGGCGGAGGAATCGGCCAGAGCCGTCTGTGCATGTACTTCCTCAGAAAGGCGCACATCGGCGAGGTTCAGGTCAGTGTATGGCCTGAGGACATGGTTGAGAAATGCCATGAGAACGGAATCGACCTGCTGTAAACATGGGAAAGCAGTATGTGAATCTGATCCTGGATCAGAACAGCTGGCACACCGATGCGGAATTTACCTATGCAGCAGAGGAGACTGTGCGCGTCGGCGATCTTGCCGAGGTACCGTTTGGAAAAGGAAACAGACTGAAGAGGGCGCTGGTCACAGAGACCGGCGTCCTGCCGTCTGAGGAGATCGATCCGTCTAAGATCAAGGAAATCGCCTCTGTGGATCCGCAGATCCGTCTGAATGAAGAAATGGTCCGGACCATGCAGTGGATGCGCCAGCGGTATGGAATCAAGTATTATGATGCGCTGCACTGTTTTATTCCGCCGGGGAAGCCTGCGCGGCCGGGAAAGTCCAGGCGTCCCTATGCGAGGACAAAAGGTGAAGCGCAGGAGGTCGAGGCACTGACGGATGAGCAGGCGTCTGCCGTTGGCAGAATTGAAGATTCCATGAATCAGGGAAAAGGAGAAATCTTTCTTCTTCACGGAGTCACCAGCAGCGGAAAAACGGAAGTCTATATGCGTGTGATCCAGCACGCACTGGATATGGGAAAAACTGCCATCCTTCTGGTTCCGGAAATCGCGCTGACAGAGCAGATCGTCCGCCGTCTCCTGGGAAGATTCGACAGGGAGGAAATAGCCGTTCTTCACAGCAAACTGACCAGAAGAGAACGTTTTGACGAGTGGATGCGTCTGCGGAAGGGAGAGGCCCGTATAGCTGTGGGCGCCAGAATCGGCGTGTTCGCGCCCCTTGAGAATATCGGCGTAATTATTCTGGATGAGGAACATGAATCGACCTATAAATCGGACCAGACACCAAAATATGAAACGGTAGATGTTGCCGTCAAGAGACTGATGTACAGCAAGGGTGTTCTGGTGTTGGGAAGCGCCACGCCTTCTGTCGTGTCTTATGAACGTGCCAGGGAAGGGCTGTATACGCTGGTCGAGCTGAAGAAGCGGTATAACAGGACGCCGCTTCCGCTGGTTGAGATGGTGGATATGCGTAAAGAACTGAGGTCCGGAAATACCGGAATTTTCAGCAGGCGTCTTCTTTCTTCTATGAAGGGGGCACTGACTTCCGGGAAACAGGTGATTCTTTTTCAGAACAGAAGAGGATATTCGACATTTATCTCCTGCAGAGACTGCGGAGAGGCCCTGCGCTGCCCGGACTGCGGAATTTCTCTGGTTTATCATAAACATGAACATGCGGCAGTCTGCCATTACTGCGGCCGGAAATTTCCGCTTCCGGACAAGTGTCCGTCCTGCGGAAGCCGGAGAATCAAGTATTTTGGCGTAGGAACGGAGCAGGTAGAGGAATTTGCCGCCAGGGAATTTCCGGATGCCCGCATTGAGCGTCTGGATCTGGATACCGCGAAAAACCGCACGGAAATCAACCGCATCATCAGAAGTTTTTCAAAAGGAGAAACGAATATTCTGATCGGAACACAGCTGATTGCTAAAGGTCTGGATTTTCGCAATGTTGGTCTGGTGGGGGTGATTTCGGCAGATGTCAGTCTGAATATCCCGGATTACCGCTCAACGGAGCGGACTTTTCAGCTGGTAACCCAGGTTGCCGGAAGAGCGGGCAGAGGAAGTGAACAGGGGCTTGTTATCGTGCAGTCCTACACGCCGGATAATTTTGCCCTGCAGGCGGCGGCATCCCATGACTACCAGAGCTTTTTCAAACAGGAGATCGTCATCAGAAAGTTTATGGAATATCCACCATTTACGGATCTGATTATTGCGGCCTTTACCTCTGAAAATGAACAGACCGCCATGGAGACAGCAGAACGATGTAAGGAATATCTGGAGCGCGCGGGACTTCCGAATTCAGACAAGATCCTCATGCCGAGACTCAGCATGAACTTTAAGGGAAAAGACAGCTTCCGCTATCATATTATGGTGAAAGCTCCGCGCGGAAGCCGGAATAAATACATCTATTATCTGCGCTATTTCAACCGGAATCTTCTGAAACAGAAGATTGACTGTGCGATGCTGATTGATGTCAACGCGTACAGTTCTTACTGATCCGGTGTGCAGTAACTGAAAATAACCGTTCGCGTAAGTGCAGAATGGGTATAGAGGAATAGAATATAATATCGTTACAGAAAGGAAGATGGCTTCATATGGCATTAAGAAATGTAGTAAAACAGGGAGATCCGATTCTGAGTAAAAAGTGCAGAGAGGTCCCTCAGGTAAATGAGCATTATCAGACGATTTTAACCGATATGCTGGAAACTATGCGCCAGAGCGAGGGCGTGGGCATTGCCGGACCGCAGGTCGGAATTCTGAGACGCATGTTTGTCGCAGAGCCGGAGCCGGGCCGTGTCTATTATATGATCAATCCGGAAATTACAGAAAGCTCCGGTGAGCAGGAGTGCACAGAGGGCTGCCTCAGCGTTCCGGGCTATTTCGGAACTGTAAAGCGTCCGGAGAAAATTCATATCAAGGCGCTGGATTTTTCCGGAAAGCCGGTGGAATACGATTTCGAGGGATTTGATGCTGACGTTATGTGCCATGAGAACGACCATCTGGACGGCATTATGTTTACCGACAAGGCAGAAGAAATCCATACGGTAGAGGAAGAAGCCGAAAGAAGAGAAAAAGAAGAGGAGCAGGATCAGTAATGAAGATCGTATTTATGGGAACACCGGATTTTGCGGTTCCTGTTCTTCACGCGCTGAAGAAGGCCGGCCATGAGATCGGGTATGCAGTGACGCAGCCGGATCGGAAGAGAAACCGCGGAAAAGTGACTTTTTCTGCGGTGAAAGAAGCGGCAGTGGAACTCGGCATTCCGGTTCTGCAGCCGGAAAAACTGAAAAATGATGAAGAGGTCAAGGAAAAGATCCGGGAATATGCGCCAGATGCATTGATCGTCGTGGCTTATGGGCAGATCCTGAAGCAGGATGTCCTCGATATTCCGCGTCTGGGATGTTTCAACGTACACGGATCGCTTCTTCCAAAGCTCAGGGGAGCATCTCCGGTTCAGCACGCCATTCTTCAGGGCATGGAAAAAACCGGTGTGACGATCATGAAAATGGGACCGGGACTGGATGACGGCGATATGATTGCTAAGGCGGAAACTCCGGTGGACCATAAAAACTTTGAACAGCTGTTTGATGAGCTTTCTCAGATGGGCGCGGACCTTCTGGTGAAGACGCTGCCATCCATTGAAGAGGGAACTGCAGTCTATACACCGCAGGATGAAGAGAAAGCAACGAAATGCGGAATGATCAGAAAGCAGGACGGCTTCACCGGTTTTCAGCAGGATCCTGCTGTTGTTGAGCGGAAAATCCGCGCATTTGACCCCTGGCCGGGTGTGTTTTGTCAGAAGGGAAAAGACAGAATCAAGCTCTGGGCTGCAGAGCCTGTGGACCGCCCTTCCGGAAAAGAAGACGGAACCCTGCTTCAGGCATCGGAAGAAGGAATTGATATTGCCTGCGGTGGAAAGATTCTGCGTGTCACAGAGCTGCAGATGCCCGGGAAAAAGCGCGTGAAGGCGGCGGACTTTCTCAGAGGACATTCGGTGAAGCCGGGTGAGAAATTCAATGCGGAACTCGTAAAATAGCATGCGCGGAGGTTTAGCATGAGCAGTATGACAAATGAAGAGTTTGCAAAAGCGATTACGAAAGCGATCAATATTAACAAGGTGATCAAGCCGAACAGGCTGAATTCCATGCTGGATCTTAAGCTTCTGGACTGCAGCGTCGAGAAGAAGAGCGCGTCGTTCCTGTTTGAGCCGGAGGAATGGTGCCTGAATCCTTATGATGGCGTGCACGGCGGCACGATTGCATCGATTTTCGATTACGCGGGCGGCCTGATGAGTCTGGTTGTCGGGCAGCATTTCGTTACGACGACGAGTCTGGCAACGTCCTATCTGAAGCCGATGGATGGAAAGCGTTTCCGTGTGGAGATCGAGCTTACCCATATCGGGCGCCGGATGAGTAATATGAACGGAAGAATTTACGATATGGATACCGGTACTCTCTGCGCGACCTCGGAGATCAACTATCTGATCACAGAGAACAGGGCTATGGGTCTGCAGAATTGAAAGATGGATGGATCTCAAGTTAAAGGATCTTAACTTTCATGAAGGAAATATAAAAAAACATAAAAAATGAAATCTGGCCGGTCAAAATACAAAAGACCGGCCAGTTTTCTGCTATAATAGATAAATAGGGATAAATGAAACAGGAGAGAGCATGGATAAAAACCGGAAAGCAGCATATCAGACGCTTCTAAGGGTCGTGAAAGACCAGGCATATTCCAATATTGAGGTCGCACGGCAGATTGAGCGGTGCGGGGCAGACGCGCCGGCCTTTGTCCGGGAGATTGTATATGGTTCGGAGCAGCACTGGCTGTATCTGGATTATCTTCTGAAACAGCTGGTCAGCCGCGGGTATAATAAGATGAAAGCGCAGGTAAGCGTACTGCTTCATATGGGTGCCTATCAGATTCTGTTTATGGATTCGGTGCCGGATTATGCCGCGGTAAACAGCTGCGCGGAAATGGCATCTGCTGTATGCCGCCCGCAGAAGGGATTTATCAATGCGGTTCTCAGAAATCTGATCAGACGGAAGGATAGTCTGAAACAGCCGGAATCAGAAAAGGACCCGGCTGTCCGGATGTCTGCGCGTTATTCTGCTGATCCGTGGATTGTGCGGCTTCTGATCCGCCAGCGGGGGAAGAAAGAAGCAGAAAGCATCTTGCGGGAAATGTCGGAAACGCCGCCTCTCTGTATTGTGGTCAACACCTTGAAGACGGATCGTGAAAGTCTGAAACATGCACTGCTGAAGCAGGGGTTTTCAGTTGATCAGCTGGAGATTGAGGGACTGTCGGACGCTCTTCCTGTGTTTGCCGTAAAAGGCAGCGGCCTTATGGACACAGAAGAATTCAGAGATGGATTGTTCTATGTGCAGGATCCCGCGTCTGCGGCAGCTGTTTCATCCCTTGCACCTGAAGCTGGAGAAACCGTGATGGATGTCTGCGGAGCGCCGGGAGGAAAATCCATGGCAGCGGCAGTCCTGATGAAGAATCAGGGATGCGTGCGGACATTTGATTATTACGAGCATAAGCTTTCTCTGATCTGTAAGCAGGCGGACAGGCTGGGAATTCAGTGCATCAAGGCGGAAAAGCGTGATGCGCTTACTGCTGCGGGAGCCCTGGCAGAAACGGCGGACGCCGTGATCTGCGATGTTCCCTGCAGCGGACTGGGCGTGCTCAGAAGAAAGCCGGAAATCCGTTACAGAAAGCTGGATGATGACGCGAAGGCACTGGCAGAAAAACAGCTTGCCATCCTGCAGCGTTCATCAGAACTTGTCAAGCCGGGCGGAAGAATCATGTACAGTACCTGTACCATCAACCGCATCGAAAATGAGGAGAATGTGGAAGCGTTTCTCAGACAGCAGGAAGGTAAATTTCAGAAAGAAGCAGAACGTCAGCTCTTACCCGGTCTTGATGGAACAGATGGCTTTTATTTCTGCATAATGAGGAGGATGAGTAAATAAGTATGGAAGTTGCATCCAAGACGGATCAGGGGATGAAGAGAGACCATAATGAAGATGCCTGCGGGCTGATGCCGGTCTACAGGGTTTATATGGTCGCCGACGGAGTCGGAGGCAGCAATGCCGGAGAGATCGCCAGTAAAACGGCGATACAGGAAATTGCCAGATTCATCCAGACGCATGAAATGAAGGGCGTCGACAATATGTCAGAGATAAAGCGCTATTTCAGCGCATGCTTTGACCGGGCTAACGAAGAAATACTGAATCTGATGAATGAACGGCCGGAAACCAGAGGAATGGCGACAACCATCGCCCTGGCGTATGTATCAGGTAAAACACTGTTTGCCATGAACATCGGTGACAGCAGAGTTTACCTGTACAGGAAAGGAGATCTGAAACAGATCACGGTTGATCATACTTATGTCAACCAGCTCCTGAAAGCCGGCGTTATTACTGCAAGCGAGGCAGCCGTACACGAAAAAAGACACGTCATCATGCGTGCTGTCGGTGCGGAAGAAAAAGTACGTGCCGACTACTATCAGACTGATCTTGAAGAGGGAGACATCATCGTTCTTACGACCGACGGACTCCATGGTGAGATCGGCAGTGACGGAATCAGAAAAGAGCTGGATAAAAACTATTCAATGAAGGAAACCTGTGATCATCTGGTGCAGCAGGCCAATAACAATGGCGGGCATGACAATATCACAGTTATTTGCATAAAAATAACGGAGGGAGACCTGGATGAGTAAATTACTAGTCGGCCGGTATGAACTGGTAGAAAAAATCGGAGAAGGCGGAATGGCCGTTGTATATAAGGCTAAGGACCGCCTGCTGAACCGTTTCGTGGCAGTGAAAATTCTGCGTCCGGAATGTACTAAGGATGCGCAGTTCGTAGACAGTTTCCGTGCAGAGTCGCAGGCAGCAGCCGGTCTGCAGCATCCGAACATCATCAGTGTCTATGATGTAGGCCGTGAGGGAAATATTCACTTCATCGTCATGGAGCTTATTGAAGGAAAATCCCTGAGCGAAGTCATAAAAGAGCAGGCGCCGATGGATTACCGGGAGGTCGTCCGGATAACCAAACAGGTAGCCTCCGCGCTGAGCGTCGCGCATAAGCATAACATCATCCACCGCGACATTAAGCCGCATAACATTATGATGACTACGGACGGGATGGCCAAACTCGGCGATTTCGGAATCGCAAAAGCGCTGAGTGACTCCACCATGGAGGAGACGAGCAAGATCATCGGATCCGTCCACTATATTTCTCCGGAGCAGGCCAGAGGCGCCTATGTCGATGAGCGTTCAGACATCTATTCACTGGGAATCGTCATGTACGAGATGCTGACCGGCCGCGTTCCGTTCGATGGAGACAGTCCGGTGCAGGTCGCGCTGATGCATATAAACGATGACATCACACCGCCGTCAGAACTGGTTCCGGGAATTCCGCCCCAGCTCGAGAAGGTCGTGATGAAAGCCACGAATAAGTTCCAGACCAACCGTTACGCAAGTGCGGATGAGATGCTGAAGGATCTGGACAGCATTGAGTATGTCAGCAATGTCATGGGCCGGAACGCGTTTGCGAACCAGCAGGAGGAGCGGAAAGCTCAGCCAGTGCAGCAGGATGCGCAGGACCGCACACCATATGCGGCAAAAAATAAAAAGCAAGGTCTTTCACCAAAGGCCAGACGCGCAATTGCGGCCGCAGTGCTGATTGCCCTGCTTGCGGTCATCGGAGTGTTTGCTGTACCAAAGCTGATGGGAAGCGGAAACAAAGTAACCGTACCAGATGTCACGGATATGAGTTACTCCCAGGCGAAAACCACACTTTCCGGACGCGGGCTGAAGATAAAGAAGGGTACATCCATTGCCAGTGATTCCATTGACAAGGGAAAAGTCGCCGCTCAGGATCCTTCTTCAGGAGAAAAGGTCAAGAAAGGATCCACCGTCACGGTCCGCCTCAGTAAAGGAAATTCCAATGGAGAAGTTCCGGATCTGGTAGGTCAGACCTATGACAGCAGCACAAAGGATATTATCGAGGCTGCCGGATTCAATCTGGGCGATGTAACTTACGCCTACAGTGATTCCTATGATAAGGGCGAAATTATGAGCCAGACCCCATCCGGCGGAAGCAAGGCATCCAGTGGAACAGACATCGACCTGGTTGTCAGCAAGGGCGCAAAGAAGGACAAGAGCAAGGATTCACAGGACAGCTCCGATACAGCGGAAGTTCCTTCCGTAACCGGAATGTCTGTATCCGAGGCAAGAGCGAAACTGGCTGCTGCAGGATTTAATGTTTCCGTTACTTACGAGGAAAGCAATCTCACGACAAGCGGACAGGTTATTTCCCAGTCCGTCAGTGCCGGATCCAAGGCAAAGAAAGGATCCACGGTTACCATTACGGTCAGCAAGGCTTCCTCCAGTGATAATAATAACTCGGATAATAACAGTGATAACAGCAACAGTAACAATAATAACAGCAACAGCAATAACAGCAGCAGTGATAGTAACAACAGCAGTAACAGCGGAAGCAATTCCAGCGGTGGAACGACGGACAGCACAGACAGCAGTACAAGCCGTTCATCAGGCAATTCTTCCAGTTCGGCTTCATCCAGTCCGACTGCATCGAGAAGCGCTTCATCGCCTTCCACATCCGCTGCATCTTCTGCAAAGTAGATGAAATCACTGTGTAGGGATGAAAAGAGAGAGGAGTTTTCAGAAGCCTGTATGAAAGGACGCATTATAAAGGGAATCGGCGGATTCTATTATGTTCAGACGGAGCAGGGCGTCGTCCAGACCAGAGGACGCGGTCTGTTCCGGAAGACAGGAATTACGCCGATGGTCGGTGATGAAGTGGAAATCATCATCAGTAAAGAAGATAGTGACGGCGACGGCATGATCCAGGAGATCCTGCCGCGCCGCAATGCGTTTGCAAGACCACCGGTTGCCAATGTCGACACGGTGGTCATTGTTTTCGCCGCAAAAAAACCGAAACCGGTATTTGAAATTATCGATAAGTTTTTAATCACTGCAGATTCCAATGATGCGCAGCCGATTCTGTGCATGAATAAATGCGATCTGCTGTCTCCGGAGAAACGGAAAGAAATCAGCAGCAGGTATGAAGGGCTGTATCCTTTCTTCTGCGTCAGCGCAAAGAGCGGGGAAGGAATTGACGAACTGAAAAAGGAACTGGTCGGAAGGCACACTGCTTTTGCAGGTCCGTCCGGAGTGGGAAAATCATCGCTGATTAATATTCTTGTCCCGGAAGCGGATATGGAAACGAACAGTGTCAGTCAGAAAACGAGGCGGGGAAGGCACACGACTCGTCATGTAGAAATCTTTCAGTATCCTCCAGGAGGGCTGATTTATGACACTCCGGGTTTTACTTCATTTGATCTGTCCGGAGTGGAAGCGGAAGAACTTGACCGTTATTACCCGGAAATGTTACCATTTATTGGTCACTGCCGCTTTGATAACTGCCGGC
>JBJFHK010000287.1:0-4864 GCA_051893535.1 Eubacterium sp.
CATATGCAGCGCAGGCCTTCTGGATATTTTCCGCAATCCTGACTCGTTCGTCAGAAGTTTTCGGAAGTCCGGACTTGTCCATAGTCAGGCCGATGACCGCTGCTCCGTATTTCTTTACGATCGGAAGGATGGCCGCCTGTTTTTCCGGCTCTCCGTTTACAGAATTGACGATGGCACGCCCGTTGACCGCCCGGAGACCGGCTTCTACCGCCTCCGGCTCTGGTGAGTCAATCTGAAGAGGAATGGAAACCACGCTCTGTACGGCTTCCACGACTTCCTTCATCAGCGCCGCCTCATCGAGACCCGGCACGCCGACATTGATGTCCAGAATTTCTGCTCCTGCATCCTGTTCGGCAATTGCCGTCTCCATGATATAGTCCAGATCGTGATCCTTCAGTGCCTGCTGAAAACGTTTCTTCCCTGTCGGATTGATTCGTTCTCCGACCACGTGGACATTTCCATTCAGCTCTGCCATATATCCTGCTGAACAGACGCCTCTGCGCCCGGCACGTTCCCTTCTGCGTTCCTCTTCTGAAGGTCTTTCTGCCCCACGGAATGCTCCTGCCAGTTTTTCAATAAATTCCGGTGTCGTTCCGCAGCAGCCTCCCACGGCACTGACCTGAAGATCCTTGTATTTACTCATCTGTTTCGCAAAAGTCCGGGCATCAACGGCATATTCTCCGGTTTTCGGGTCCGGCAGCCCGGCGTTCGGCTTCACGATCAGAGGGAGATCTGTCCAGTCTCTCATCTCCTTAATCAGGGGATAAATCTCCTCAGGTCCCAGCGAACAGTTTATTCCGACAGCATCTGCACCCAGAGAAGTCAGCGTCTGTGCCACACAGGATACCGTCGATCCCAGGAAAGTTCTTCCATTTTCTTCAAAGGTCATGGTTACCCATACCGGAAGACTGGTATTCTCTTTCACTGCCAGAACTGCCGCTTTCGCCTCATACAGATCCGTCAGCGTTTCAACAATGGCAAGATCCGCTCCGGCATTTTCTCCTGCCACAGCTTCCTCTTTAATAATATCGTATGCCTCTTCAAAACGCAGCGTTCCAAGGGGCGACAGGAGTTCTCCGACCGGCCCGATGTCAAGCGCGACTTTTGCGCGGCCTGCAGCGGCTGCCTTCGCGATTTTTATATTTTCTGTAATAACTTCCGATACGGAATGCCCCGTTCCCTCCAGCTTCCTTCTGTTGGCACCGAAGGTGCAGGAATAGATTACCCGGCTTCCCGCATCGATATAGTTCTGATGAATAGAGCTGAGAATCTCAGGATGCTGCATAGCAAACACTTCCGGGTTTTCCCCGGTTTTCAGTCCCCTCTGCTGCAGTTCTGTTCCCATCGCTCCATCCAGAATAATTACCTGACTCATTATTTATTCTCTCTTCCTCGACTTACCTGTATCTTATTTATGGCTCTTCAGTCCTGTATTCTGCTGCCTTTCTCCGAACCCACGCATTCTTACAGCGCTTCTCCCGTGCAGGTCACGCCCTTTTCACGGAAGCGGCAGTGTCTGAACATCGGACAGTTTTCACAGCCCTTTCCCCTCAGTTTCAGCGGATGGTCAGATATTCCCATAATGGCCATGACCGATTTTCTCGGAATCATCAGATGCGTCGGACTCTGCGTGACGCCGATGCGTTTTTCAACATTCAGGGCTGCGCAGAAATCCGCATTCTCAGAAAAGGGAAGGTCTCCGTAGCCGGGACTGTAGCGGTCTGAAAGAAAAAGTCCCTGCTCTTCAACCTTTGTCCTGAGGTCCTGCTCAAAATTATTACAGACGTTTTCAATGGCAGTGCTGGCGCAGGAATCCATGATCAGGGCATCAGACATGCTTTTCACTTCATAGCGCATGAGCAGCCGCTCCACCATGGCTCCGATGGTCGCGCCCATGAGGACGGCTTCCTGGCAGTTTTCCAGCAGATAAGCCATGTCATTTCCCGCAAGGGTCAGACCTTCCACGTGACGCCTGCCGCCGCTCTCTTCAACCGGAAGACGCTTCCAGACGATTCTAGGCACGGACGCACGCATGACCTCTCTTATACAACGCTGAATCTGACTGTGCAGGGCATCGTCAATTTCCTGCCCACGGTAACCCAGATATTTCAGTATTTCATTTTCATTCAGATCGGTCATTCTTGCTGAAATCATCACTGTCTCTCCTTTTATTCTCAAACGTACTGCCATTATAACAAAAGAAAAGGACTTCTGCAGTGATATTTTGTTTTATCACCGCAAAAGTCCTTTAATATTTTATTTCTGTTTAACAATTGTCCGGCAGATTATCTGGCTGCGAGATTTTACTTCCGGCCTGTAAAACAGCCTTCATGGTCCAGAGACGGCCTACTCCTGAATCTGTTCGTCGGCTTCCGCTTCCTTCTCCAGCGGATCGTACAGCGGCTGCTCTCTGTGACGGGAGAATCCGGACAGATCGAATTTCTCCAGGTTCTCAACGATAGAACGTGTATCTGCCTTGTCCAGGATCTCCTTACGTGTGTGCAGGGCCTTCGGGCTGTCATCACGGCTGCTCGGGCCGTGGAAGCATCCGCCTTCACAGCACATGCCCTCAATGAACTCTTCCGGGAGCTTGCCGCGCTCAGCCAGCAGCAGAGTCTTCTTAAGCTCTGCGCCGCCGCTGACTCTGGCAACCTTCAGATCGCTGTTCTTTCCTGTTTCTTTCAGGTACTCCAGGCAGGATCCGGAAACTCCGCCGGATGTCGCATATTTCTTTCCGTATACACTGGACTCCTGGTACTCTGTCTCAACCGGCTCCAGCTTGACGTCCTTTGCTCTCATGATGGCTTCGATCTCACTGTAGATCAGTGCGTAATCTGCATTGCCCTCGATCTTCTGATCGACGATCTCGGACTTCTTAGCCACGCATGGTCCGATAAAGACTACGACGCATCCCGGATGACGGGCCTTCAGATAGCGGGAAATCTCGCACATCGGGCTGACGGCTGTAGAAACTGCATCTCTCAGCTTCGGATAGTGACGAACGATCATGTTGACAAATCCCGGGCAGCAGGATGTGGTTCTCATCTCACCCTTTTCTGCGGCTTCTGCCCACTCATCTGCCTCTGCAGAAGTGGTCAGGTCAGCGCCAAGGCCGACTTCGATGAAATCTGTAAAGCCGACTTCCTTCATGGCCTTCTTCCAGGATGCCATGTTGATGCCCTTGCCGAACTGTCCCTCTGTAGCAGGAGCGGCAACCGCGTAAACTTCCTTGTCAGACTTGATTGCCTCGATAACCGGAACGATATCGTCCTTGCTTCCGATTGCTGCGAACGGGCAGTGGTGGATGCACTGACCGCAGCGGATGCACTTCTCTTCATCAATGACGGAGAGTCCGTTCTCATCATAGGTCAGGGCGTTAACCGGGCAGCTTGCCTTGCACGGACGCTTTAAATGTACGATGGCATTGTACGGACATGATCTTGCACACATTCCGCACTCCTTGCACTTATTCGGGTCGATAACCGAACGCTCTTTTCCCGGATGAATCGCGTCAAAACGGCAGCTCTTTACACAAGATTTACCTACGCAGTTCTGGCAGTTATCCGTAACAACGTAGCTGGAAATCGGGCAGTCTGCGCATGCCGCCTCGATAACCTGAATGACATTCCCATTATCCTCAGGACCAGGTGCCTTGCCCAGGGCCAGACGTACTCTGCCCCTTACGATTTCTCTCTCCTTATACACGCAGCATCTCCAGTGAGGGATCGTGCCCGGAATGATCTTCTGCGGAATGAACTCCGCCTTCTCCTCGAGCTCCCCCGCAAAGGCGAGTTTGGCAACCTCATACATGACGTCACGCTTCAGGTCCAAAATACTCTCATCTGCACGCATTTTATCCTCCATATCTTAATCTGGTATACAGTATCCGACTTAACTCTTTCATCATCCTATCAATCTTCGATTGGAATGTACAGTGAAATAAGAGTTTATTCAAGTACTTTTTTTGAACCATTGTAAATTTATGACAATGCACAAGAAAAGGCGGATTTTCTATAGATTGACAACAAATTATCATGTCCTCCCACTATAAATTACCCGTCTTTCTGGTATCGATATATTGAATTATATTGTATACACAGATATAAAAAACCTATCCGATATCCTTTCCGCTAAGGGTGCTTCCCGCTGTCCATCCGGTGGACCAGGCGATCTGCAGATTGTATCCCCCCGTTTCCGCGTCCAGGTCCAGGACCTCGCCGGCGAATTTCAGCCCGGCACATTTCTTCGATGCCATTGTCTTCTGGTCGATCTCCTTTGTCCTGATTCCGCCCTGGGTAATCACGGCATCCCGGAAGCCCAGAGTTCCCCTGATGGTCAGCTCGAGACTGTGGATATTCTCCAGCAGACGGTTTCGCTCCTTCTTCCTCAGCACTCCGGCCTCTTCATCCGGATCAATTCCGCTCTTCTTGAGCAGATACACAAGTCCCGCCTGCGGAATTCCCCCGGCCTTCAGATTTTTCATTTTCCGGTGCGGACTCTGTTTCTGTTCCAGCCGCAGGAACTGATCTGTCTCCTCCCGGCTTTCTCCCGGCAGCAGGTCCAGCAGCAGCCGCGCGCCTTCCGGACTATCTCCCTTCAGGGCGGACAAAAAATGACTGGACAAGTTTAAAACGGCAGGGCCGCTCAGACCGTAATGCGTCACCATTACCGGACCTTCCCCCTCTGCCAGTTTCTTTCTGCCGCTTCTGACCTGCAGACGGACCTTAGGGAAACTGACCCCCTGAAGCTCCTGCAGATCTTCCTGAATGTCCAGCGGAACCAGGGCCGGCCTGCATGGGGCAATCTGGTGGCCGCAGGATTTCGCCATGCGGTAGCCATCGCCGTCCGAGCCTAAAGCCGGCGC
>JBJFHK010000288.1:0-4843 GCA_051893535.1 Eubacterium sp.
CATCACAAAACCTGGAATCCGTGCATTGTTACTGAGAATGATTCTCATGTAGAAGGCCGGTAATTGTTTATTTCTGAAATGGTCATCTGTTTATCAACCCACCGTGATAGACAGTATCATCCGGCCTGTCGGAGATTTCATATATCGGCTGGTGCTTTCAGTCAGGCGGTCTGGTTTAAGCACATTTCCCGCCAAAAAAGGAAAAAAGCAGCCGCATTTTCCCGCGCACCGCATGGTCAAATCTGTCTGCTTTTCCGTATATGTCCATTTATATCCGAATTCCCGGATTCCGTCGCCGGCATCCCCGAATTGCCGATGGCTTCCTCTGTTCCTCCGGACTGCCAAAACAGTCTTTATTACAGTTCTTATTCTACAAAATCACGTGTAAATCATCCAATTCATCTTTTCGATACGCTGGAAGCGTTGGAATTACAGAGATATAATTTTTTGTGCAAAGGAAATCGGTAACTTGCACAGTGTTTTTTGTCTGCGAGTATAGAGAATCTCTATCGTGCAGACGGCTGCTATTGCGGCAGGAGAGGCGGGCAGGGAGGACCTTGCGCGTCGGTTTTGTCGGAAGGGAATATGGCGGGGGCGGCCCCAATCGGGCGGGCTTTATGTTAGAATAGGGAATGGAATTTCTTACGGCGGTGAGGCTCAGGCCAAAGCCGCCTATTATGTATGCTTTAAATACGGCGGCACGGCCGCGGAGATGAGGGAATATATGGCGAAGTTAAATCCGAAGCAGCAGGAAGCAGTGAATCAGATGGAGGGACCTCTGCTGATTCTGGCCGGAGCGGGATCGGGAAAAACGAGTACGATGACGCACAGGATCGCCCACATGGTGGACAGCGGAATTCCGCCTTACCACATTCTGGCGGTGACCTTTACGAACAAGGCGGCGAATGAAATGCGGGAGCGTGTGGAGCAGCTGATTGGAAACACCGGAGGCATGTGGATTATGACCTTCCACGCGATGTGCCTGAGGATTCTGCATAAGTACTGTGACCGGATCGGCTATGGCTCGCAGTTCTCGATTTATGACACGACGGACCAGAAAACGGTGGTCAAGAATATCATGAAGGAGCGCGGCATCAGTGATAAGGAGTACAAGCCGCAGTACCTGCTGTCTGCAATCAGTAACTGCAAGGAGAAGGCGCAGTCGCCGGAGGATTTCCGGCAGACTTCCATCGAAAGCGTGAGAAACCGGGTGATTCATATTGTTTATGAGGAGTATGAGAAACGCCTGAGAGAAAACAATGCGATGGATTTTGATGACCTTCTGCTGAACTGCTGGAGACTCTTAAGCAGTGAGCCGGACGTTCTGGAGGAGTATCAGGACCGTTTTCAGTACATTATGGTGGATGAGTATCAGGATACGAACCACATTCAGTATGAACTGGTGACCATGCTTGCAAAGAAAAGCCGGAATATCTGCGTGGTTGGAGACGATGACCAGTGCATTTACCAGTGGAGAGGCGCGGACATCCGGAATATCCTGGATTTTGAGAAGGATTTCCCGGAGGCGAAGGTGATCAAGCTGGAGCAGAATTACCGTTCGGTCGGAAATATTCTGGCGGCGGCACATTCTGTGATCCAGAACAATACGGAGAGAAAGGCGAAGAAGCTGTGGACGGACCGGGAGCCGGGGGAGAAGATCCACTATTACCGCCTGGATAACGATAAGGAAGAGGCGTCTTATGTGGCGCGGCAGATCGCGCTCCTGCAGAGGAGAGGCCGGGACTGGAATGATTTTGCCATTCTGTACCGCACCAACGCCCAGTCGCGTCTGTTTGAAGAGGCCATGAGCCGGGAGGGAATCCCTTACCGGGTGCTTTCCGGAATGCGCTATTATGACCGGAAGGAAATCAAGGATGCCATGGCCTATATGCGTCTGGTGGTGAATCCGGAGGATGACCTGTCGCTGCAGCGGATTATCAATGAACCGAAGCGCGGCGTAGGCGCCAAGACATGGGAGAAGATCCGGGCCTTTGCCGGTGTGCGCAGGCAGAGTGTGCTGGAAGCGCTGGCGGATCAGGACGGAGAAGTCCTGGGAACGCTGCCGGGCCGTGCCTATGATAAGGTGAAGGCGATGGTGGAGTGCATCAGCCTCTGCAGGCAGGAGAAAGAGAATCTGAACGTCACCGATATTTTTGATCAGCTCATGACGAAAACGGGTTACATGGCGGCGCTGGAGACAGAGAAGACCACGGAGGCGGAGAGCCGGCTGGACAATCTGATGGAATTCAAGTCGGTTATCGCGGATTACGAGGAAAGCGCGGAAGAGCCGACGATTGACGAGTTCATGGAGCAGCTGGCGCTGACAGCGGAAGTGGATAATTACCATGAAGAGGATGCTTCCGTAACCATGATGACCATGCACAGCGCCAAGGGACTGGAATTTCCGGTTGTCTTCATGCCGGGCATGGAAGACGGTCTGTTCCCGGGGAGCCGCGCCTTTGACGATGAAGAAAAGATGGAAGAGGAGCGCAGGCTCTGCTATGTGGGCATGACCAGAGCCAAGGAACTTCTGTATCTGACCAGTGCGGAAGTCCGGACGCGTTACGGCCGCACGGACTACACCAGAGAGTCCCAGTTTATGAGAGAGCTGGACCCGAAGCTGCTGGAAGGCGACGCCGTCTTCAAGAGAAGACAGGGAGACTCCAGCCTCGGCGTTTCCACAGGAAGCCGCGATGGATATTCGAAGCAGCCGGCGGTCAAGCCGTACGACGCACTGAAATACGCCCGCATGGAGACCCGGCAGCATGCACAGACCGCGTCTTCCGTAGAACTTAAGGCAGGGGACAAAGTGAAACACAGCAAGTTCGGAGAGGGACTGGTGATCGACGCCAGCGATAAGATCGTCACCGTAGCTTTTGATTCTGTAGGAATCAAGAAACTGGCGAGAGGAATCGCGCCGCTGAAAAAGCTGTAAGACGGTAAAGTCTGTGGGATCTGCAGCTTCCGGGTCTTTCCCGGATGTGTGGGAATTCCAGAGCATTTCGGATGCGGATGGTGTAAAATAGAAGATACAGAAATCGTACAGAAGACTTGCTGAATACCAGAAAAGAGGAACGAGCATGGCAGAAAATAAAAAGGAAAGAATCAAGGAACTGGTCGACGCGCTGAACCGCGCCGCCCGTGCCTATTATATGGACGCAGAAGAGATCATGCCGAATATTGAGTATGACCGGATGTATGATGAACTGCTGGATCTGGAGAAGGAGACAGGCATCGTCCTGTCCAACAGCCCGTCACAGAATGTCGGCTATGAAATCGTCTCCGATCTGCCGAAAGAACGTCATCCGAGCCGGATGCTCAGCCTGGACAAGACCAAGAGCAGAGAGGAACTCCGGGACTGGCTGGGCGATCAGGAAGGCCTGCTTTCCTGGAAGCTGGACGGTCTGACCATCGTGCTGACCTATGATGACGGAAAACTGGTCAAGGCACTGACCAGAGGAAACGGAGATGTGGGAGAAGTCGTCACGAACAACGCAAAAGTATTTGCTAACGTCCCGGTATCCATCGCCTTTAAGGGACACCTGGTTCTGCGCGGCGAGGCCGTGATCAAATACAGTGATTTTGAGCGGATCAACGAGACCATCGGCGATGCCGACGCGAAGTACAAGAATCCGAGAAACCTGTGCAGCGGCTCTGTCCGCCAGCTGGATCCGCGCGTAACCAAAGCCAGAAATGTCAATTTCATCGCATTTACCCTGGTGGAGGCAGAAGGCGTGGACTTCCATGATCTGCGTGAGAACCAGCTGAACTGGCTGTCTGAGCAGGGATTTGATGTGGTTCCTTTCAAGCATGTAAAGCGGGACAATATCATGGATACCATCGAGTGGTTCGCGCAGGAAATCGTGCATAACGACTTCCCGTCCGACGGACTGGTGCTGACCTATAACGACATGGTCTACGGCAGATCTCTGGGACAGACGGCAAAATTCCCAAGGGATTCTCTGGCCTTCAAGTGGGCGGACCAGAAGGAAGAGACCACGCTGAGAAAAATCGAGTGGAGCGCGTCCCGTACAGGTCTGATCAACCCGGTTGCCGTATTCGATCCGGTGCAGCTGGAGGGTACGACCGTGAAGAGGGCTTCTGTCCACAACATCAGCATTATGCGTGAACTGAAGCTGGGAATCGGCGACAGGATCACCGTATATAAAGCGAACATGATCATCCCGCAGATTGCTGAAAATCTGACGGAAAGCGATAACATCGAGATTCCGGAAAGCTGTCCGGTCTGCGGCGGAAAGACGGAAATCCATGAGGATAACGGCGTGCAGACCCTGTACTGCAGCAATCCGGACTGCCTGGCCAAGCAGATAAAGAGCTTCTCCCTCTTTGTTTCCAGAGATGCCATGAACATCGACGGACTCAGTGACGCGACCATTGAGAAACTGATTGCAAAGGGCCTGATCAGGGAATTTGCAGATCTCTTTAAGTTCGATACCTATAAAGACGCGGTTGTAGAGATGGAAGGATTCGGCGAGAAATCCTATCAGAATCTGGCAGAATCGGTGGAGAAGGCAAGACATTCCAACCCGACCCGTCTGCTGTACGCCCTGGGAATTCCGGGAATCGGCCTGGCCAATGCCAAGCTGATCGCAAAGGCCTGCGGCAATCAGTGGGATAAAATGCAGCATCTCACCGAAAACGAACTGACGGAAATTGACGGAATCGGCAGCGTGATGGCAAGTTCCTACACACAGTACTTCGCAGATCCGAAGCGTCAGAAAATCGTGGCAGACATTCTGAATCAGGTGGAGCTGGATGAGAGCGTGGAAGACAATCCGTCCTTCCTTGACGGAATGACCTTTGTCATCACCGGATCGCTGAA
>JBJFHK010000289.1:0-26147 GCA_051893535.1 Eubacterium sp.
ACCCATAATCCAAGCCAGAAATAAAGGAGAACAACCATGAAATACAGACAGGTAACCAAACAGGTTCAGGGCAGCAGAACCCAGGACGGCGCAGGCGTCAGCCTGGTCCGCGTCCTCGGAAACAACACAACCTCAGACTATGATCCATTCCTCATGCTGGACGCCTTCGATTCCACCGATCCGTCCGACTACATCAAGGGATTCCCGATGCACCCGCACCGCGGCATCGAGACCGTCACCTTCCTCTCCAGAGGCACGATGGTACATGAAGACCATCTTGGCACAAAAGCCGCAATCCACGATGGTGAGGCCCAGTGGCTGACCGCCGGCTCCGGCGCTTATCACTCGGAAATGCCGCAGGCCTCCGAGCGTATGCTCGGCATCCAGCTCTGGCTGAACCTCCCGGCAGCAGACAAGATGAAAGCTGCCCCGTCCTACCACGGCATTGTGAACGATGAAATTGAAGAACTCCCGCTGGATGGCGGAAAACTGCGCCTGATCACCGGAAACTACACCGATGCAGACGGAAAGACCCACAGCGGAATCCAGGGAAAATACCTCCCGCTGGACTTCTACGACATCCATCTTGACGCCGGCGCATCCACGACCTTCCACGTTCCTGACGGCCGCTCCGCAATGGTCTTCACCCTGCTGGGCGACGCAGACATCTCCGGGACAAAAGTAAAAAGCAAGACAGCCGCCCGTCTCTCGGAAAACGGAGACCTGCAGATCACCGCCCTCGACCAGCCGATTGAAATCCTCTTCATGAGTTCCGTGAAGCTGAACGAACCGGTTGCCTGGTACGGCCCGGTCGTCATGAACACCACGGAAGAAATCTTCCAGGCCATGGACGACATGGAAAACGGAGGCTTCGTGAAACAGGCCGCCGAGTACGAGAATATTGAGTAAAACATAATAAGAACCCCACCCTTCCACGACGCTGAAGCGTCGGGTGGGTGCCCGGGAACCTTGTTGTCGTCTAACGGGCAGACAATAAGACGCACAAAGAAGCCGTGTCGGAATCGCTTACCTGATTCGCCCGCGGCTTCTTTGTACAGATTTTAAGTGAATATTGGTTATATCAGGAGTCAGCGCTTATTGGATCTTCTCCAGATGCGCTGATTTTCCGCTTCGCGGATCAGCTCATCCCTGACATCCGGATGTGCGATAGAAATCAGCTTCTCAGCCCGCTGCCATGTGGCAAGACCGGACAGATTCGCAACGCCATATTCCGTTACGATACGAGGAGCCTGTGTACGCGGCGTTGTGACGATGTCGCCGCCGGTAAACTTCGGGTGAATATTGGAATGGAGCCCGCCTTTTTTGTCCGTGAAGGTGGACGGCATTGCAAGGAATGCTTTTCCGTGCTCCGCCATATAAGCTCCGGTGACAAAGTCAAGCTGACCGCCGGTTCCGCTGATCTGACGTGTACCTACACTTTCAGATACAACCTGACCATAGAGATCGACTGCGATACAGCCATTAATGGACACGAAATGATCCAGCTGCGCGATTGTCCTCGGATCGTTCACGTAGGCCATCGGCGCGGACAGAATATCCATATTATGATCCAGGAACTCATACAGTTCCCGTGAACCGCTGCAGATCGAGAAAACACCCTTTCCTCTCTGAAGCGTTTTCTTTTTATTTGTAATTTTCCCGGCCTTATAGAGGTCCAGATATCCATCACTCATCAGCTCTGTATGCATGCCGAGATCCTTCAGGTCAGATTCCGCAATCAGCGAACCTAATGCATTCGGCATTCCGCCGATGCCGAGCTGGAGTGTAATGCCGTCTTCCAGGTAAGGGAAAATGTTCGCGGCAATCTTCTTATCGATTTCCGATGCTTTCGGGCTTGATGTCGCGGCGATCTTGCGATGTCCTTCAACAACCATGTCAACATCTTTGATATTGATATGGTCATTTGCCATACCATAAATCACCGGCATACTGTCGCTGACTTCCAGAACAATATGCTTTGCTGCGTCCAGCATTTCCTGCTGGCAGCAGTTCGTCAGACCATAGCTGAAATTACCATCTTCATCCATCGGCGCAACCGTAATCATGGCCACATCAACCGGTGCATAGCCCTTGCTGTAGTAAGATCCACAGTCGCGGAACAGCATCGGCATATGATAAGCCACGCCTCTGTCCAGGTACTTCCGGTCAATTCCGGAGCAGTGCCACAGATTATAGGTGAACGAAATATTATCCGGATCCTTTTCAACGATCTGAACCGGCTTCATCGTAATCGCATTCCGGATCTTCACGTCGTGAAGCTCTCCGACTCTTTTTGCCAGTGCCTCATCCAGTGCTTCCGGAAAAGCGCAGGTCTGGCTGTAATCTACCCAGTCGCCGTCCTTTACGATTTTCACAGCTTCATCCGCTGTACGCAGTTTCGACTGATATTCTTCTGCTGCTGTCATCAATTGAACTTCCTTTCTTTATGCTCTGCTTTCCTGTCTGTTTTTCGAGAGGCCCCAGATAACTGCAATGACTGTAAATACAACCAGATATACGGCCGCCATATAATAGGCCATGCGGTTTGGCATATTGCCGCCAAGCGCAGCTGCAACCGGGTTCACGAGATATGGACAAATAAACTGTCCAAGGTTCTGACCGCACATGGTTAAGGAAATCGCCATACCGGATGCGGCAACTGGAACCGAATTTGCAGACTCTACAATCACACAAGGCATGCAGATCGAAAGTGCCAGACCGAATATGAATGCACCGACATAAACCATAATAATTGATGAAGCGGATGCAATCAGTACGTAAGCGGCCGCAAGTCCGAGCAGGCCGATTGAAAGTGTAAGTTTTCTCGCCTTTCCTGCAAGTTTTCCGTAAACCAACCCCATGATAATTCCGGCAATACACTGGATAGAAACTGCAGTACCAGACTGCGCAGCAGCACCAATTCCCTTTTCTGTTACCAGATATGCAATCGAAACGGAAAATACCTGAATTCCTACAAACATTAACAGCATAACGGCTGCCCATATCCAGGCTTTTGATGTCAGCTTCGCTTTCTGACCAACAGCCTCCGTTTTTACAGAGGAGCCCGGCTTTCCGCCAGGGATGCAGATCAATGCGAGAATCAGTGATACAACGGCAATCAGGTGGACAATAAACGTCAGGTTCCATCTCACTTCAGCAAGCTGGCCGCCGGCAAAAATCATGACCGTCGCACCCAGCATCTGCGCTGCTGTGATATTGCCCTGTACGCTGTCTAATTCCTTTCCCTCAAAATTCTCAGCCGCTAATGCAGACGGAACAGTCTGAACAATTCCGATCGCGACGCCGAAAATACCTCTGAGTACTAATATCAGTGTAAAATTATCCACCAGCACCGGTCCCGCGCCACCGATCAGAAACAGGATCGCTCCGACAACTGCAAGAGTCTTCTTGGAAACGCGGTCCATCAGTTTTCCGATGACCAACGTGACAGGAATCACGACAAGACATGGAATGGAAATGATATTCTGGACCATTGTCTGAGATACATTCGGGAAGTGCGCGCCAATTGTGGACAGTGCTCCGGAGACAAAAATGACTCCCATCATAAGCAGGGATATTGCATAAATCCCCACCTTAATTCTTCCTTTGCTCATAGCTCTCTCCTGTATGCCGGATCAGCACCTTCAGACGCCTTTCCGGCAGATTGAATACGGGGCGGAATCTGAAACTCCGCCCCGTTTCGTCTAGTAAATAATTTAGAAAGAAGCGTCTCCGTTCCAGATATCCTCATGTGTAGGAATCTCATTTTCAGGATAAACGTAAGCGATTCTGGAAATGTTCATCATTTCGTCTACGCCGAGGTTCTCTGAAATTGAGCATCCTGCCCATGATCCGCAGCCCAGTGTTGCTGTCGGATGGAGTCCGTTTGCCAGAGCCGGGTTTGCGGAGAATACGCCCGGGCAGTTGACCAGCATACGGGATACCGGCAGTGTGCATGCTGCATAGTCAATGAGTTCCTGATTATTGGTATGAATGACAGAAGAGTGTCCTGCACCCTCTGCAAACAGGTTCTGCTTTGCGATCTCGATACCTTCTTTAATGTCCTCGCACTCGATGTGAACAGCCAGCGGCATCATCTTTTCACGGCAGAGAGGTTCATCCAGACCATACTTGTCAACCTTGACAACGATGATGGATGTGTCTTCCGGAATATCCAGGCCGATAATCTTTGCCAGTTCCTGTACGCCCTGTCCTACCGGCTTTCCATTGATCTTTCCATATCCGTTCGGGAAGAGTGCTTCACGGCACATATCTCTTTCCTTATCGTTATCGATATAGTAAACGTGTTCCTGCTTCAGCAGATCAACGATCTTTCCGGAAATGGACTTCGGTGTGATGAAGGAACGGTTGCAGGCACAGATAATTCCGTTATCGAATTTATTGCCGAAAATCGTATCATCAACAGCCTTCTCCAGATTGTCATACTCAGGATCGAACAGTGTCTGGGAGTTTCCAGGGCCAACACCATAAGCCGGTTTTCCGGAGGAATATGCAGCCTTGACCATTCCCGGTCCGCCTGTTCCAAGTACGGTATCTGATGCGGACATCATCATCTGTGTGAATTCGATATCTGGATCCTCTGCATACTGGAAAATGTTCTCCGGTGCTCCTGCTTCCTTCAATGCATCATTGAAAATCTGGCAGGTATGAACCGTGGACTTCTTTGCACGCGGATGTGGTGAGCACAGAACGACGTTTCTGCACTTCAGCGCATAGATTCCGTTGAACAGAATGGTGATATTCGGGTTTGTTGTCGGGATGACGCAGGAAATGATTCCCTTTGGATGAGCAACCAGCTTCAGATGATGCTTCTTATCCTCGCCGATAATGCCGACAGTCTTCTTATTCTTGATTGCGTACCATACGCCGTCCGGAGATCCTGTGTTCTTCGCAATCTTGTCCGGAACATTGCCCAGTCCGGTTTCTGCTACAGCCTCTTCTGCGAGCTCTTCTGCGTGAGCAGCAAATGCCTTACAGCAAACGTAGCACAGATGGTCAATCTCTTCCTGTGAATAATTCTCCAGCTCTGCCAGTGCTTTTCTTGCTTTAGCAACCATTACATCCAGTTTTTCTTTATTATCCATTTCTTTCTCCTATATTGATAAAACAATTATATTTTTCAAAATTCAAAAGTGCTGTCTGTCCGCTGATATTTACTCATACATACGCTTCAGAACATCATAGCAGTCCTGCCTGGTCATCTTGCGCGCATTAAACATCTGGAAGAATTCCTTCTCGCAGACTTCTGCGATTTCATCGAACTTGCTTTCATCATAGTCAAAGGTCTTGATGGAAGGGATCTTGCACTTATTATCTCTGAAATCGATGAAGGCATCTCTTGTCTTGGCACCAATCTCTTCCGGTGTCTCTGTTCCGTCAAACTCAGCTCCCAGTGCGCTGCCGACTCTCTTGGTCAGTTCCGGGCAGGCAGGAGCATTGAATTCCAGAACCCAAGGCTCTGCGTATGCGCAGGCCATTCCGTGCGGGATGTTGAAATATCCGCCGATTGTCTGTCCGATGGAATGTCCTGCATTGGTATGTCCGTAAAGCAGAAGGAATCCGCCGACAGATGCTGCAACAGCCATTTTGCTTCTTGCTTCTAAATCTTTTCCGTCTGCAACGGCACGCGGAAGGTATTCTGCAATCGTATCAATTGTTTTTTCTGCGAAGAACTGAACAAAATCGTTCGTCAGGTTTCCGGTATATCCCTCAACAGCATGGGTCAGTGCATCCAGTCCGGTGTAAGCAGTCAGCTTAGGCGGCATGCCTACGAGCAGTTCCGGATCGACAACGGCATACTCTGCGAAAGCCCTGTCAGCAATGAAATTAAATTTGATGTGATTTTCATCTGAGAGGATCGCACCGTCAGACATTTCACTGCCGGTTCCGGATGTTGTAGGAATGATGACCAGACCGGTTCCTACGTCAAACGGCTTGGCACCATTTGCGTACTGAATCAGCGGTGCAGGATTGAATCTCAGAATGTTAACGCCCTTCGCGCAGTCGATGTTGCTTCCGCCGCCGACACCGATGACAAAATCACATCCGTTTTCCTTGAATACTTCGTATCCTTTTTCACTTGCCTTGATCGGCGGGTTTGGCTCGTTCTCATCGAAGATAACACTTTCGACTCCGCCGTCTTTCAGATACTTTACAACCGTATCAACCATTCCGGTTGCTTCCATGCCAGGATCGCATACGATAAGCGCTTTTTTTCCGCCAATCAAGTCTGCCAGTTCTCCAAGCTGTGCTGCACAACCATTTCCAAAAAGAACCTTAACTTTCTCATAAAACTGGAAATTCAGCATTTTTTCTCTCCTTATATCCAACATTCAATAACTCAACATTTACGCTTTACTGACATTCATGAATGTTTCTTTACTTGCAGTATAAGCAAGCTCGTTTGTAAAGTCAATAGATATGAACATGTATACATATAAATACAAATAATACTGTATGCACGATGGATATATCGCTATGTGCGTTGATTTTTCAACATATTCTACAATTATTCGTGATTGTTGCGGAGGTCACTTTTCTGCTAAAAATGCAAAAAACTGATGCAGAAACCACAGCAATATGGCATGCCATCGTCCGCACCAGTTCCTATACATACATTTAAGTATGTTTATCTATTATCAAACAACTCTCCCTCCGGAAATTTTATCCACACATATTCTGCGCTTTAAGCTTTCCCCCTGACAGACTGCGGATTTCGTATTTTCCCCGGCTGCCTGCCGCTGCATCAGCGGTCCTCTTCCGTCAGCAGTCCGTTTAACGAAATCTTGATATACTTTGCAATATGTTCCTTTGACAGGTCAACGCCAACCGGTACATATTTCGTCATGAACATGCCCTCAAAAAGCAAAAAAAGCTCCATGGCATATTCTCTGGTATTAATATTCTCCAGGCGGTTGATTCCAACGTAAATTCTGACTTCTCCCTCAAAAAAGTCCACCAGCAAGCGCTTATTATTCTTCACCTTTTCATAGTCATCCGCATATTCCGGCTTTCCGCTCATATAAATCAGTGCCTGGTACACAAAATCAACGTTCCTGTTCTCATCCGACAAAGCCCACCAGAATGTCTTTTCAATCCGTTCCAGGAAGGGCAGACTCGTCGGCAGTTTCCTGCCTGCCGCCGCAACATCTCCCGCCTTCACGACCCGGTCAAGGACAGCCCTGTACAAGTCCACCTTATCCGTGAAATGCCAGTAAATCGCGCCGCGCGTTACCCCTGCACGTTTTGCGACCTCCTCCAGAGTCGTTGCATCCGGACCTTTCTCATAAAAACAGTCAAATGCAGCATCCAGGATCTGTTCCCTTGTAGCAAGCATGTCTTCTTTCGTTTTTCTCATCTAATTCTCCTCTGATACCCGCTGCTTTCTGCTCTCATGCGCAATTGAACGCTCCAGCATGACCCATGTCTCATCAGGTTCACCTATGATAATTTCATTTTTATCAGACCCTGTCAAGAGAATTCTGTTCTTTCCCTTTCACAGACAAAAGCAATGTGCAAGTTAAAAAAGGAAAAGCCCCGACTCAGGCTATCCTGAACACGGGGCTTTTCCCTGCAATGTTTCATGAAAAAGAGAGTTTATGATTTATTTCACTTGTCATCGGGATCGGCACTTCCCTTTGACGAGTATTAATATAGCAGAGTGATGTGTAAATAATAAGTTATTTCTTGAAGGCTTGGTGAACAGTTGGTATCATTCTGGAAAACAAGCTGTTTCCTTGCGCGTGCAGCTTTTGTCCACGGTGAAATTATGCCTCGGCCAGTCCGACGAGACGGAGTTCGAGTTTCTGGAAAAGCCAGTTGTACAGGGCCATGGCGCGGCCGACGCCGATCATGGCAAAGACGGTGCCGATGCCCAGGCCGGTCAGATGACCGGTGAAGATCAGGCCCATGGATGCCGCCAGCGCGACGCAGACGAAGTCCGTGCAGTTCTTGCAGAGGCCCATGCTCTTTCCGCTGCAGTCGGAGATGGCCTGCACGATGCCGTCGCCAGGGTTCGGGACGAGGCGGGCGTTCAGGTTCATCGCGGCGCCCATGCCGGTCAGGGTGATGCCCAGGGCCAGGCAGAATGCGCGCCCGGGGACGGACTGCACGTCCGGGAAAATCACGCCGAAGAGGTTGAACAGACGCGTCAGGATGATGGAGAGCGGGATCTGCAGCAGATCGTACGGCTTGAAGTTCCGATGCCATTCCAGCCGATATTCGATTACGGCGAGAATAATGTAAAGGACAAGCGAAGCGTTGCCGAAATTGATATTCCAGATCTGTGATGCTGTGAAGGCTACAGAAATGATCGGCGATACGCCGTAACCCGATTTTGTGTTTAAAATGATGCCCGCGGACAGAATCGTCATTCCCGCGAAGTAGAAGACGGCGCGGCTGAGTTTCTGACTCTTGATGTTTTTTGATTCCATGAAAATCCCCCTTGATTGTATACACCGAATTATTGTACCACAATTGGAAGAAAATGTTTTGGAAATTGAGGCGCTGTCCGCCTGAGCATATAGATAAATTGCCTCCGATCTCATATTTTACATTGGTTTATGACAAACATGAAACATGATAGTATAATTGCAGTAGAAAGAATTATTTGCATATTATAAGAAAGGCACGATCATGAAAAAGAGATTATTATCGATGGCACTTGCGGCGGCCATGGCACTGGCGCTGCAGGTCCCTGCCGCGATGCCCGTGCACGCGAAGGCGCGGACACATGTAAAAACAATCTACTTCTCATCTCAGCACGACATCACGAACGACGGCAAAAAAGACCGGGTCAAGGTGCAGACGAAACGGTCCGGCAACGGGGTCTATTCCTTCAAAGTCTACGTCAACGGAAAGAAAACAACGGGCGCCCTGAATTACAACGTCAACTACGGAAAATGCAAGGCGAAAATCATCAGCGTCGGAGGAAAATCCTTCCTTACCACACGTTTTGATGCCACGCTCTCCGGAGATTCCGGACGCATGTACCAGTATAAGAAGGGGAAGTTCGTCACGGTGATTGATCCATGGAATGTATTAAACGTGAGCGATGACGGATTTTTCCGGACCGACGGACATGTCGTTCAGGGCCCGGACGGGACAGCCGTATGCGTCTTAAGCATCCAAATGGGTGCTTTCTCCGATGCATTCACCTGCAAGGTCCCATACGCATTGAAAAACGGGAAAGTGAAACGGATGCCTGGTCCATACAAGGTCTATGGAAGTGCGACAGACAATTTCTACATGAATGAGATCGATAATTATTCCCCGGATGTCTATGCAGACACAAACTGGGACTCCGATCCGCTGTTTACGATTCCGGAAGGCGAAACGGTGACTTTCTCCGCACTGGACGATTCACTTGGCTCACTCTGGATGAAGGTCGAAACGCTGGACCATGAATTTGAAAACAACAACAAGGAGGGCGAGTACGTCGATTCCGGATGGCTGATCTGGCCTCTGGATTCTTCTAATGAACTCGTTACCGACATGGACGAAAGCGATTATAGCGAATATTATTAAGGAGAACGGAAATGAAACGCACACTACAAACTGTTCTGGTCATCATGCTGGCTGTAACCTGTACCATCTTTATGGGCTCTGCAAGGCCCGTGCACGCCGACACATCTGCTGCATCCAGTACTTCCAGCACGTCAGCCAGCTCATCCTATAAAATCCTGTTTCAGAGCTTCGATTCCGATAATGGCGAAGCAGAAGAATCCATCGGCGGAAGGACTTTTGACGTCTTCAACAGCTGCAATGATGACGATTCTTATGATTATGAGGACGAGGATGATGACGACTCCTATGACTATGAGGATGAATATGACGACGATTCCTATGATTACGATGACGAGTACGACGATGGTTCCTATGACTACGATGACGAGTACGACGATGATTCCTATGACTACGATGACGAGTACGACGATGATTCCTATGACTACGATGATGAGGACGATGACGATTCCTATGATTACGACGATGAAGACGACGATTCAGAAGAAAGCTACGAACTGGACTGGTACGATGATACCAACACTGACGGCACAGTCATTTCAGAAGACTGCAGTTCTCCGGTGATCGTAACGGACGGCAATACCGTATTCTTCACAGAAATCAGGGACGACCAGGAATGCCTGGTAAAATACAGCTGCAGCAGCAATAAGTCAGAAGTCATAAAAACATTTACTGATGAAGACTATGACGCTCCAGTTTCTTTCGATTCCATTCACGGAAATATTCTCTTCATCGACAGCATTTCCAAGCCGATGAGCGTGTACGGCCTCGATCTGCAGACCAGCGAATTCTTTAAAATTACCGGCGGTGTAATAGAAAGTTTCTCCGGGCAGTATTTCCTCTGCGCAAAATGTAATGTTCCATGTGACGACTTTTTCGGAAGCTGGTACATCTACAAAATGGACGGTCATAAGTGCGTCCCGGTCAAAAAGCTCACTTCCTGCAGCAACATTGCCAGACTGCAGGGCGGACGCATTTACTACGTCTCCTACAGTACCCGGGGGAAAAATCAGGTCATGAAAATCTATTCCATCAAAACAGACGGCACTGGGAAAAAGAGAATCAAGACGCTCAAGGCAAAGAGCATCTACGCGATAGACATCAATAAGAAGCACTGCTGGTATGTTAACGGGAATAAAACGTACCGGTTTGATTTCAGTACGCGAAAAGTGCATAAGGTAAGCAATACGGTTATGCCATAATGATTTTCAAAAGCTGCCATGCAGGACGATACGGGGCGCGCGGCAGCTTCCTTTTTATGAGTGATGTTCGGGAAATCCTCTGATATTAGTCATTTCCCGAGCCTTTTTTCTCTGGCCTCGGGAAAATCAGTTTTTTGGAATAATTCCCGAAACCAGATGTGGTGATCATTAGATCATCAAAGCGCGGAACACATGAATATATCATATCACGCATATTTACTCACGCGTTCTGTATAATAATCGAGATTAATTTATCTGCAGATGTGAAAAAAGTCCTGCACGCAAATTTTTCGATCCCAAGGACTCGCTGGAATCGGAAGATTACTATTTGTGAATCCTTTTCCCGAAAAACCGGCCATCGAAAGTTCGGGAAAAGCCCTGATTAGCCGGGAATTCCGAGGTACGCAGAAGAGGTCTCGGAATTCCCGGATTTTATATGCAAATCCCGAACATTTACCAGCAAAATATACATAAATATGCACAATTATCATGAATATCGAATGAATATGTATACAGTATACCCCTGCCACTATCATCTCTGCCGCACCCTCTCCCGTTCCTTTTTCTCCCGTATCTCCGGCAGCTGAATTTCCTGCCAGTCTCCATCTAAAAAACCAGCAGACCACCTCATCGGCAGTCTGCTGGTGTTCTTCCTATCGTTCATCGCCAGGTCTTCTGACAGGCGGTGTATATTCCATTTCCCCTTTAGTCAATCGGCTTCATCGTCGGGAAGAGGATGACGTCTCTGATGGACGGCTCACCGGTGATCAGCATGACCAGTCTGTCGATGCCGATGCCCAGTCCTCCTGTCGGCGGCATGCCGACTTCCAGAGCATTGACAAAGTCCATATCCATCGGATGCGCCTCATCGTCGATGCCCTCGTCACGCTCTCTCTGCTGCTCTGCGAAACGCTCGTACTGATCGATCGGGTCGTTCAGTTCGGAGAATGCGTTTCCGATTTCCCATCCGTTAATATAAGCTTCAAAACGACGGGTGATTCTCGGATCTTCCGGATCTCTCTTTGCCAGCGGAGAAATCTCTACCGGATGTCCGGTCAGGAATACCGGTCCATCCATGAGTCCCGGCGCGTCCTCACAGTAATCCTCGAACATCTCCGCGATGATCTTGCCGCGAGTCCACTCCTTAACCTCTTCCGGATCCATGCCGTAGTCAATAGCTGCTTTTCTGGCCTCCTCATCTTCCTCAATCTTATGGAAGTTGATTCCGGTGACTTCCTTAACTGCGTCTGTCATGTCCAGACGTCTCCAAGGCGGAGTCACATCAAACTCCTTATCTCCGTATTTCAGGATTGGGGTTCCATTAATGGCCATCTGGCACTTATAGACGATCTGCTCGGTCAGTTCCATCATATCATCCAGGTTTCCATATGCCATATAGCACTCCATGGATGTATACTCCGGATTATGTCTCTGGTCCATTCCTTCATTTCTGAAGCACTCGCCCAGCTCATACACACGGTCCAGACCGCCTACAATGCATCTCTTCAGATACAGCTCTGTCGCGATGCGCAGGTACATGTCAATATCCAGCGTGTTGTGATGTGTAATAAACGGACGCGCAGCGGCTCCTCCGGCAATTGTCTGGAGAATCGGCGTGCGGACATCCAGGAAGCCGTAATCCTCTTCCAGAACACGCTTAATCTCATGCTCGATCTTGGAACGCTTAATAAATGTATCACGGACATTCTCATTCATGATCAGGTCGACATATCTCTGTCTGTAGCGCAGATCCTTATCCTTCAGACCGTCCCACTTGTCTGGCAGAACCTGCAGAGATTTACACAGCAGCACCAGGCTTTCCGTATGAACCGTAACCTCTCCAGTCTTGGTCTTGAAGACCTTTCCGGTCAGGCCCACAATGTCACCGATATCATACGTCTTGAACCATTTATACTCGTCTGTTCCGATGTCATCGCGGCGAACATAGCACTGAATTCTGCCCTGTTTATCCTGAATATCGAAGAATGAAGCCTTACCCATGACGCGCTTGCTCATGATTCTTCCGGCGATGGAAACTTCTTCACCCTCCATAGCTACGAAGTTGTCCTTGATATCCCTGCTGTGCGCCGTGACATTCCAGGTTTCGTGGCGATACGGATCTCTGCCCGCATCTCTCAGGTCCTGCAGCTTCTGGCGGCGGATCTGTCTCTGCTCAGTCAGATTCTCCGCGTACATTTCCTCTTCTGTTTCAGGGGTGACCCCTGTGTTACTGTTCTGTTCCGTACTCATTCTGTTCTACTCCATCTCCCACTAAAATTATCGGACAATATCTTCTACAACGTAGTGCAGCAGCCCGTCCGGAACGGAAACTTCTACCTTGTCTCCGACCTTCTTGCCGAGCAGACTGCGTCCAACCTCGGAATCACTGGAAATCTTCGCAGGCTCCGCAAACGGGTCTGCCTCCGTGGATCCGACGATTGTGTACTCTTCTACATCGCCTGTATCCTGATCCTTGACCTTTACCGTCAGGCCGACATTGACCACATCTCCGCTGACTTCCTCATCGCTGATGACTCTGGCGTTGCGGATCATCTGCTCCAGCTTGGCGATGCGCTCTTCCAGCTCAGCCTGTTCATTCTTTGCCGCATCATACTCTGCGTTCTCGGACAGGTCTCCGTAAGAGATCGCCTCTTTCAGACGCTCAGATACTTCCTTACGGCGAACAGAAACGAGCTGGTCTCTTTCTGCTTCCAGTTTATCGAAACCTTCCTGGGTTAAAATCACTTCATCCGCCATGTATATATTCTCCTTTCAGATCTGCGACTGCGCGTCCCCCGCAGGGGTACACGTAAGCCATAGTATTATACTTTCATGCTGTATTTTTGTCAATCCGGACAAAACACAAACGCGCAAGGAAATACCCGGACTCTGCCTTTTCCGGCACACGGCCTCCGCATCATCCGGCTCTGCATTTCCTGTGCGTTCTGCATGTATTTTTATTCGTCGATATATTCAATCTGCACATCTGTGCTGTGTGACAGGAAGACAAGACTTGCGTAGTCCAGTTTGAAATCCAGGAGATCTCCCGGTTTCAGCGGTTCCGCATCCTGAACGTCCAGAATCGTGTGGTCGCTGGACGCGCCGATCACCTCGACACCCTTCTGCATCGGGAAAATATCTTCCCAGCTGCCATAGTCCACATTTCCGCAGGCGGCAAGTGCACGGGTGCGGATTCCGCGGTCCACATAATGCTGGACACGTCCGAAAGCGTCCACACCCAGTTCGCCGACCGGATAGGACGGCTTGTCTTTGACTTCCAGGACTTCCAGACGCAGGGTGAAGGCATCATCCTTCATCGGTCCGAAGTCGACGGCATCTCCGTCTTCATGGGTTCTCGGAATCAGCAGGCCCTCACCGATACGCAGGTTGTTGATTCTCTCCGGGATCGTTCCGTCCTGAATCCGCGCAAAGCTTGATGTCGCGCCGCCGGACAGGATTTCCAGCTTTCTGCCGATGGCGGCTTCAATCTTTTCTGCCGCATCGACGAACTCCTGCAGCTTCGGCACGGTGGCCATGACGGAACCGTAGCATCCGATGTTGATGCCGGCGCCTGCCAGATGCAGGTTCGGCATGTCGTTTTCCACGCTGACTGCGGCTCTTGCCATTTCGTCTTTGTCCCACCAGCCTTCACGGAGATCTCCGACGTCAGCCATGAGGATAACACTGTGTACCTTATTCTGACGGCCGGCCTCTTCATTCAGTGCTTTCAGAACGTCGATATCGCTGTTCAGTGAGTAATCGCAGTACTTTACGACGTCTTCCACATCGCTGATCATCGGGATTCTGATCAGAATGACCGGAAGGTCGATGCCGGCTTCTTTTACTGCGGCGGCCTGGTCGAGGCGGGATGTTGCCAGGGAAGAAACGCCGGCTTCTGCCATGGTCTTCACGCATGGGATCAGGGCATTCATTCCCTTGATCACACCGGTCACCTCGACGCCCTGTTTCCTGCACTGGGAAACCGCGTACTCGACATTCTCTTTCATTGTATGTAAATTAATCCGCAGCTGCGGATATTTCTGCTTCAGCATATTCTCCCTGCCTTTCTCGTCACAGGCGGCCGGACGGCGGTCGTCATCCTGTAATCCGTCCGGGTCATTAATGCAGACCTGACGGACGTCTTTACTGTGGGTCAGATAGACCAGGCTCGCGTAATCCAGCCGGAAATCCACAAAATCGCCAGCATGCAGGTCTCTTTTCAGGTCCTGCACATCCAGAATCGCGTGATCACTGGAGGCCCCGAGGACTTCGATGCCCTCTTCCAGCGGAATCAGGTCCTTTGGATCTCCGCCGAAATCGGCTTTTCCAACGGCCACAAGGGCGCGCTTCCGGATTCCTCTGTCCTCATAATGCTGCACGCGGCCGAAGGCGTCCACGCCCAGCTCTCCGACCGGATAGGACGGCTTGTCTCTGACTTCCAGCACTTCGGTGCGCAGGATAAAGCAGTCCTTGTGCATCGGTCCGACATTGACATGGAACAGTTCCGGAAGGTCTCTGGCATTCAGGATTCCTTCTCCGATTCTCAGATTGTTGATCCGGTCCGGAATCGTGCCTTCCAGAACGCGGATAAAGCTTGATGTCGCTCCGCCGGAGAGGATTTCCAGTTTTCTTCCCAGCTGTTTTTCCACATTTTCCGTAATGTCGACGAATTCCTGCAGTTTCTGCGGGGTTGCGACGACAGAGCCGTAGCAGCCGACATTGATGCCCGTTCCGGCAAGATGCAGGTTTGGGAGTTCGTGTTCCACGTAAAGTGCGGTTCTTGCCAGTTCGTCTTTGTCCCACCAGCCTTCACGGAGGTCTCCGACATCGGCCATGAGCAGGACCCTGTGAATCTTATGCTGGCGGCCGGCTTCCTCGTTCAGTGCCTCCAGAACGGACTTCTCGCTGTTCAGTGAGTAGTCGCAGTATTTCACGACGTCTTCTGCATCGCTGATCATCGGAACTCGGATCAGCATGACCGGAAGATCGATTCCGGCCTTCTTTACGGCTGCAGCCTGGTCCAGACGTGACGTGGCCAGAGCGGAAACACCGGCAGCCTGAAGCTGCCGGACTCCCGGAAGGAAGGCATGCATGCCCTTGATGACTCCGCTGACCTTAATCCCGCACTGCGCGCATTTATCAACGGCATAAGCGGCATTTTCTCTCAGTTTGCCCAGATCGATCCTGAGCTGCGGATAATACTGACTGCGCATGGATCCTCCTATTTATCATTCTCTTCATTTACTGTGCCGCGGGCAGCTTTAATGGCGTCTTTCGCATTCTGACGGGCTCTTCTGTCGATCTCTGCCTCACGCTCCAGGGTCTGCTTTCTGCCAACGATATAGACGAAGTTGTCGTCATCAATATATCCCATATCTCCGGTATAGAACCAGCCATCCTTAAAGGCTGCTTCGGTCTCTTCTGGATCATCCATATATCCTCCTGCAACGGAAGCACCCTTAACAGCAAGTTCGCCGACTCCGCGGCTTCCCTTTCCGGTGACTTTGATCCGTACGCCCGGAAGGATATGGCCGACAGAATCCACCGGAATGGAGCGCGCGTTATCTGGTGTCGCAGCAACAGCGGAACTGCACTCCGTCATTCCGTATGCCTGCAGGACATTGATGCCCATCTCGCGGAAGAATTCTTCCACTTCTGCTCTCGGCTTGCTGCCTCCGGAAATCATCATGCGCAGATTTCCGCCGAATTTCTCTCGGACGTAGGACTCATACGGACGGAGAACGTATTTCTGCGTAAACGGCAGAATCTTTCCGACCTTTCTGAGAGCGTCCAGACGACGTTCTCCGCCGCCTCCTTCGATGTGATCCCAGATCTCATCAAAGAGCGCGTTCATCATAACCGGTTCCAGCAGCATGATGGTGGAACCGGAATCCTTCAGATCCTGCTCCAGCGTATCGGAGCCTCCGCAGTTGACGACTGCTGCGCCCCTGTAAAGAGGAAGCAGTACGCCTGCCACGGCCTGGTAAACGTTATTCGGCGCAATGACAGAAATCACGCGGTCAGAAGCGTTATAGCGGATCAGAGAGGAAAGCGCAATCACATTGCGGACCAGATTCTGATGGGTCAGTTCTACAGCCTTCGCGTGGCCGGATGCACCGGAGGTGAAAAAGATCGCCGCAGGATCGCTTCCCAGAACCGGCGCGTCCAGATACTGGCGGTCGCCCAGGGAAACCTGCTTCTTTCCTTCCTTAATCAGCGCAGCCCAGGAGAGGATCTTTTCCTCGTGCTCCTGCTTTTCTGCATCTTCTGCGCCGAAGCGGATCAGGGTTTTTACCTGTGTTTTTCCGCTCTCCGCAATTTCTGTAAAGAGCTCAGTATATTTTTCATCAAAGATCAGGGTCTTTACTTCGGTCTTGTTCAGCTGACGGATGATCTCCTCCTGGTCCAGCTGTTTGCTGATCATCACTGCTTCACCGCCTCCACAGGCTGCTGTTAGCAGACTGATCTGCAGCGGATAGGTGTTGTTTCCGGACACAGCGATTCTGTCGTCCTGCAGGTTGCGGTTGATCAGCGCGGTGCCCAGTCCTTCCATATCGGAAACGGCACGCTGATAGGAGATCTCCTCGTACGGAGCGTCCGAGTCCAGTCTCTGCAGGAATGCCGGAGCATTTCCGTTTTTCTCCAGTGTGTTCAGGAGCAGGTTCTTGATGTCTGTTACCGGTTCCAGATCCTTATGCATAATGTGCTGATCGGTCATGCCCCTGATTTCCTTGATGAAATCCTTCATCTCATGTTTTTCAATCAGCTTGATCTCGTGATCATCGGCTTTTCCTTCGGAAGCGGCCTTCAGATCCTCCTGACTCAGCGTGTTTCCGTAGCGCTTGATCTTTCCGGTGGTCGTCTTGACAAACTCGGTCTCACGGATATTGATGCGCTTTACCTGCTTATACGGCGGCATGCTTTCATTAATCTGGTCGACCAGGTCACGGTAGAAATGGTAGATTTCACTCTTGGTCATTTCTCCCTTTGTCTCCTTAAGAAGCTCATAGTTCGGGAAAATATCCGCGGTGACCATGACATTGCCGATACGCTCATCCTTTACGCCGTGTACCAGGACTTCTTTGATGAGTTCATTCTGCAGCAGAACATTCTCCACCTCTTCAGGGAAAATATTCTTTCCGCCCTTGGTGACGATAACGGTCTTGCTGCGTCCGGTCAGGTACAGATAACCGTCCTCATCGAAATATCCCAGGTCGCCGGTGTGGAGCCAGCCGTTCTGAAGAGTTTCTTTATTCGCCTCTTCATTCTGATAATAGCCCATCATGACGCTCGGGCTCTTTACGATAACCTCGCCGATGCCGTCCTCATCCTGATTGATGATGCGGATCTGTGTGTCCGGCAGCGGAAGTCCCGCGGCGCCGTTCTTCCTTCTGTCCATCGGGTTCAGCGCCAGGATCGGAGAACATTCACTCATACCATAGCCCTGAATCAGCGGCAGGCCCATGGCCTCGAACTCTTCCTGCACGAACGGATCGGCTGCGGCGCCTCCCTCGATGAAGAACCTCATGTCTCCGCCGAAAGACTGATGAATCGCCTTGAACATCTGCTTCATCAGGGTCTTGTTCTTATACAGCTTCAGACGCTTGGACAGGTCGATCGCGCGGCGGAGTTTCTGGTCCTCTCCGCGTCTCTTGGCCTGCTTGAACATGCCCTTGTACATCTTTTCGAAGACCAGAGGAACACCCAGCATGACGTTGGCGTGGACTTCCTGCATATCCTTCTGAATATAACGCAGTCCTTCGCAGATCGCGATCGTCTTTCCCTGGTAGAAGGTGGTGCAGATATCACAGGTCATCTCATAGACGTGATGCACCGGCAGGATCGACAGGACGATGCCCGGCTCCGGAATGCAGAAATATTTACTCATTGCGTAGACATTGAAGGCGATGTTTCTGTGGGACAGCATAACACCCTTCGCCATTCCGGTTGTTCCGGATGTAAACAAGAGCGTCGACATCTGATCCGGATCGACGTCCGCGTCGCGGTATTCATGATTTCCCTCAGAAGCCAGCAGCTTTCCTTCATAAATCAGCTGCTTCATGGACAGGACATTACCCTCATGTTCCTCACTGTCCATGGAGATAAAATACTTCATCTGTGTCTTTTCGCTGGTCTCTTTACTGTTGATCAGCGGTTCGATGGTCTTTCTGCATTTCTCATCATAGACGATGGCCGTTGCGCCGGAACGCTCCAGCAGTCCCAGCAGCTCACCCTGCGGAAGATTCTTATCCATCGGCACGATGACGCCGACTCCGGTCGCAACCGTAAAATAGGTCAGCAGCCAGTAATAGCTCGTCGGTCCGATTACCGCAATTTTCTCACCCTTCAGTCCGAGTTCCAGCATCCTGGTGCCCAGCGCGATCCGGTCCTCGCCGACTTTTCCGTAGGTAATCGGTACGAACTTTCCCTGTTTTTTGTCTTTTACCAGATAGGCTGCATGGTCATGAAACAGCTCCACACTGCTCGTAATCATGTCCTTCAGATCGGTAATCTGACGTCCGTCATACAATGGTTTCTCTATTTCTTGCTTTGCCATACTTTCACTCTTTCCCTAAAACAGAAATTATCCTAGTACTCTATTGTATAATATTATTTTCTATTTATGTGTTCATCAGCTAAAAATAACGGTTTCAGAGCTAAAATATTTTATCATATTCCGCATCATGATCAAACACGGCCCCGCTTCTGCTCCATCAGACACGCCTTTCCCCGGACAAAACCCGACGCGCAAGAGGCTTTCTCCCCTGAAATCTTCTTATCTGTACCCGGAAATCCATAAAACTATGCTGAAAAACGGCAGAAAATCCGCTATAATATTATTTTGGTGGGTTGTGTCCCGCTTGAAAACAGTGTAATCTAGTCTATACAATAGGCTAATTTAACAAAATTAACACAGAAAATATATTAAGGAGTACCAAAATCATGCTGAAACGTTTGGAAGAAATCCGCAATGCCGGACTGTCCAGAATTAAAGACGCTCCTGATTCCGATGCACTCCAGGAAGTCAGACAAGAACTCCTGGGAAAGAAGGGTCAGCTGACGCAGATACTGAAGTCCCTTGGATCTCTGGATCCGAAGGAACGCCCGGCTGTCGGAAAGACAGCGAATGAGATTAAGAACTTTTTCGCTGACAAGCTGAAGGAGAGAGAAGATCAGCTGCTCAGTTCAGAGTCCGTTCTGGATGAGCCGATCGATCTGACTCTGCCGGGAATTATGCCGCAGCAGGGAGCGCTGCATCCGATCACACAGATGTGCTACGACCTGAACGACGCCTTTCTTTCCATGGGATTTGAGGTTTTCAGCGAAGATGATATCACAAGTGAAAAATACGCCTTCGATAATCTGAACTTTGCCGCCGACCATCCGGCAAGAGAGACGATGGACACTTACTGGCTCGAAGGAACAGAGAACAACTCCGGCGCAGACCGTCTCTGCATGCGTCCGCACCTGACCGGAGCTTCTGTCCGCTACCTGCTGAAACACGGCGCACCGGCAAGATTCGTCTATCCGGGCCGTGTTTACAGAAACGAGACAACCGATGCCCGTCACGAAAGAGCATTCTTCCAGTATGAGGCTCTGGTAGTCGACCACGACCTGTCCTTCTCCTCCGGAAAAGTCATGATCGAGGCCATCCTGAGCAAGGTATTCGGCCGCAAGATCAATGTCCGCATGCGTGAGGGATTCTTCCCGTTCACCGAGCCGGGATACGAAATCGACATGGAGTGCCTGGTATGCGGCGGAAAGGGCTGCCGTGTCTGCCATAACACCGGATGGATCGAAGTTATGCCGGGCGGAGTCATCCACCCGAACGTCCTGCGTTCTGCCGGTCTGGATCCTGATGAATGGTCCGGATTCTACACCAACATCGGACTGGACCGTCTGGTCATGATGCGCTACGGAGTCGACGATGTCCGTTATTTCCACAGCGCAGATCTCAGATTCTTAAAGCAGTTCAAGTAGGAGGTTGACATGTACGTTTCATTAAACTGGGTTAAAAAATACGTGGATCTGCCGAAGGATCTGTCCGTCGACCAGCTGATCTACGACTTGACGATGCGTACGGTAGAAGTTGAAGGATATGAAAACCCTGCCGACAAATACCATGACATCATCGTCGGAAAAATTCTGGAGGTAAAGCCGCATCCAAACGCAGACAAACTCCGCATCTGCATTACCGATATCGGTGAAGAAGAGCCGGTACAGATCGTCTGCGGAGGCTCCAACCTGTATGACGGCGAGCACGTTGTCGTCTGCCGTCCGGGCGCAGAAGTCATCTGGCACGGTGAAGGCGAGCCGGTTGTCATTAAAGAAGGAAAGCTCCGCGGAGAGTATTCCTACGGAATGATCTGCAACGCTTCTGAAGTTTATCTGGCAGACATCTTCCCGCCGGAAAGCGATGAAGTGATCGTCGATCTGAAAGGCGAAGGCACGCCGGGACAGAATATCGCTGATCTGATCGGCATGAATGATATCGTAATCGAAATTGATAACAAGTCCCTGACCAACCGTCCTGACCTCTGGGGCCACTACGGAATCGCCAGAGAACTTGCGGCAATCTATAAAGTTGATCTGAAGCCGCTGCCGGATAACACCGATGCAGTAAAGGGACTTCCTGAGTTCCCGATTGAGATTCAGGCTCCGGACAAGTGCCCGCGCTACTCCGCACTGGAAATCAAGAACGTCGACGCACAGCAGGAGTCTCCGATCTGGATGAAGACGGCCCTGATGAAAGCCGGCCTGCGTTCCATCAACGCCATCGTCGACATCACGAACTACGTTATGCTCGACGTCGGCCAGCCGACACACGCATTCGACCGCACACACGTTACGGAAAAGATCATCGTCAGAAACGCCGCTCCTGGAGAGAAGCTCGAGCTTCTGGACCACAATCAGCTGGATCTGACCACCTATGATCTGGTCATCTGTGACGCGGAAGAGCCGATGGCTCTCGCCGGAATCCGCGGCGGCAGAAAAGACTCCATCCTGCCAGATACCACAAGCGTACTGCTTGAGGTTGCGGACTTCACTGCACAGACCATCAGAAAGACCGGAAAGCGTTTTGACGAGAAAACAGACGCTTCTATCCGCTATGAAAAGGGACTGGACACTGAGCGTGTTGATCAGGGTCTGGCTGAGGCTATGGCACTGTTCAAACAGCTCTTCCCGAATGCTGAATTCACCGCTTACGGAGATAATTATCCGAAGAAGACCGAGCGCGCTGAGGTAAAGATTACCAAGGACTTCATGGACACGCGTCTCGGAAAAGAGTTCAGCGAAGAAGATATCAGGGATACCCTTGGCCGTCTCGGCTTTGACGTTGATTTTGACGGAACAACCTATACCTGCCTCGCTCCGACATGGAGATCCACCGGCGACATCGCCATCAAGGACGATATCCTGGACGAAATGGCAAGACTCCACAGCTTTGAGAGCTTCTCCGCGAAGCCGCTGCCGGTCAACTTCGAACACGCTGTCAACCAGCCGAAGGAAAGCATTGACCGCCACGTCCGTGAGTATCTCGCCTTCCGCTGCGGATTCTATGAAGTATTCACTTATCCGTGGGTTGACGAGCATTATATGAAGGCTGCCGGCGTCAATCTGGACACCACGATCCGCCTGGCTACACCGCCGTCACCGGATCAGGCCAACCTGCGCCCGTCCCTGGTACCGGGCATGCTGCAGACTGCCGTATCCAACCTGCGCTACTTCGATTCCTTCCGCGTATTCGAATCTGCGGAAGTTTTCCAGCAGGGTGTTTACCACGAGTCCTCAGAAGATGAGACTCTGCCGCTGCAGAAGCATTACGTCACCGGAATGATCGTTGGAAACGACCCGAAGACGCAGTTCTTCCAGGCAAAGGGCGTCATTGAAAATCTGGCGCGCACTTGCCAGGTTGAGCCTTTGTCCTGGAAACAGGCTGAGCGTCCGGCATGGGCAGATGACAATGTCTGGCTGAACATCATGGCCGGAAAGGAAGTAATCGGAACGCTGGCTCTGGTCCGCGTATCCGCACTGGCCGAGGCCGGCATCAAACACGCGCAGATCGCTCTGTTCGAGTTCGATGAGGACATGCTGACTCCGTACAAGTCCAGAGACAATGAATTCCAGCACCTGCCGGTATTCCCGCTGGTTGAGAAGGACCTGTCCATCATCGTTGACGAGGCCGTTACATGGCAGGAAATCGAGAAGGCGATCGAGAAGCACACCAGAGAGGTGAAGTTCGTCGAGGAGTACCGCGGAAGCCAGATTCCGGAGGGAAAGAAGTCCATCATGCTGACCGTCAAGATCGGATCCGACAAGGGCACGATGAAGGCAAAGCAGATCGACAAGCAGATGAACAAGATCGTAAAGACTCTGGAAAACAGAGTCGGCGCTCAGCTGCGTGACGCATAGTCTGTAAGCCGGACATTTCCGGGAAAACCGGAAATCAACTGGATCAGACAGGCCGCGGGAAAAAACGGAAAACGTCTTTCCCCGCGGCCTTTTTTATTGTCTGTTCGTCAGACAGCAAGAAGGTTCCCGGCTGCCCGCCAGCATGTATATTTCCTACTTACATAAAAGGTATGGACAATATATATTATTTTCACTATTGCCAATTTTTCTTGTAAAGATTGTGCATACACACACATAAACAGCCGTTTTCATGGTATACTGGAAATAAATAGGAATTGCGCGATCGTTTTTTTGCGTTTTTTGCGCTCTTTACTGTTGTATCCACCATTAATGGAATAGAATAAATTTTTGCTCAACTTATTGGAGGCTTTTTAAATGCAAGAACCGCTATGGACCTGTATTCCCTTCGTGGGAATGCTGCTCAGCATCGCACTCTTCCCAATCCTTGCTCCGTCAGTATGGGAAAAGCGCATGCCGCTTATCACAGGATTCTGGGCAATCCTGGCTGTCGTTTTATTATCCGCAAAATACGGAATATTCTCGGGTATTCAGACTGCCGCTGACGGCATCGTCAATGATTACCTGACCTTTATCGTCCTTCTCTTCGGTCTGTTCTGCGTAGCCGGAAATATCCGTTTTGAAGGCGATCTCGCGGGTTCGCCGCGCGTAAATGTCATTCTGCTTCTGATCGGAACGCTGCTGTCCAGCTTTATCGGCACAACCGGATCCAGCATGCTGATGATCCGTCCGGTCATCCAGATGAACTCCTGGCGCTCCCGCCGGCATCATATCATGATTTTCTTCATCTTCCTGATTTCCAACATCGGAGGATGTCTCACCCCGGTCGGCGACCCGCCGCTGCTGATGGGATTCATGCAGGGGGTTCCGTTTGCATGGAGCTTCCGCCTCTTCCCGATCATGATGACGAACACCCTGATTCTCCTGTTCATTTTCTATAAAATTGACACAAGAGCCTACCGGAGGGACATCGAGGAAGGTTTCCGCCCGGATCTGAAAAAGCCGGACACCACACTGACGATTGAGGGAGCACATAACGTCATCTTCCTTGGCATGATTATTTTTGCCGTACTGCTCAGCGGAATTCTTTCCGGTTCCTCCGCATTCAAGGGAAAGGGCATTCCGGTTATGAAGGACCTGATGTTCCCGTTCAGCAGCCTGATTGAAGTGCTGATCATTCTGCTCGCCGCATGGCTCTCCTTCAAGACCACGCCGATCGGAGTCCGCAAGCGCAACCACTTCACCTGGGGCGCCATTCAGGAAGTCGCGATCATGTTCATCGGCATCTTCATCACCATGCAGCCGGCGCTGATCGTGCTGAAACACCTGGGCCCGCAGATGGACATCGACAAGCCTTACCAGATGTTTCTGCTGACCGGACTTCTGTCCAGTTTCCTGGACAACACACCGACTTACATGGTCTTCCTGACCACAGCCGGATCCCTGCAGTTCGCCCACGGCATCACCACCCTGCTCGGCACTGTCCCGCAGACCATGCTGGCGGCGATTTCCTGCGGAGCCGTATTCATGGGCGCCAACACCTACATCGGCAACGCCCCGAACTTCATGGTCAAGTCCATGTCCGACGAAAACGGTATCCGCATGCCGTCCTTCTTCGGCTACATGAAGTGGTCCTGCGGCATCCTGCTTCCGGTGTTCCTGCTGGATATTCTGCTGTTTTTCCGTTAAGAGAGGAGGCTGTTCATGAGTGACGACAAAAAGAAAACCACGCAAGGAGCTGCCCCTGTGGATAAGCAGAAAACCGGCAGCACTGAAAATTCCGGACCAGAAAACCGGGAAACCCCGAAAACTGTAGACGCCAGAACCCTGGCGGAGCACCTGTACGACCTCGACAAACTGGTCTACGAACTGAGCGGATCTTCCCTGGGACGTGTATTCACCAACGACCGTGACCGCAACGTTACGATCATTGAAAAAGCAATGATCAAAGGCCACGAGCACATTATCCGCAGTGAAATGGCGCTGATCGGAAACATGGCCCGGACCATCCAGGACAAGGACGATCATTTCAAGGCTCTCAGCGCCTACAACGATGTGTTTAACGAGTTCAGCGCGCTCGCTGCAGAACCTGGCTCCATCATCGCATCCGAACGCGATGTCGATATGAACGAGCTGAATCTGAACAACCGTTTCACCCGGGACAACCGGCTGATCATCTGCATCAACTGCAGCTACGGCTGTGCCGCAAATAACGTCGGACTGGGCATCGCCGATGCCCTGCACATCAACTACTACGATGCAGAGATCTTCATGCGCCTGATTCAGAGAACGACAGACGCCAAAGGAAAAGTAAAACTGACCAGAGCGGAAACGGACATCATCAATGCCCAGATGGGTGCCGGAAATCCGGGACTGTCCTATCAGAAACAGAAACTGACCCTGAAAGAACACATCGCCCGCTTTAACCGCTACCACGGACTCTCCGCCCGCGACGCCTACTTCTTTACCGAATCCGAGCTCCTGCTCCAGATGGCAAAGGAAAAGGACTTCGTCGTCATGGGCCGCTGCGCAGACTGTGTCATGCACAGCAACAACATCCCGCACGTCAGCATCTTCCTGACCGCGCCGGAAGAGCGCCGCATCAGGAGAATCATGGAAGTCAACGGCGTAAACGAGCGCGCCGCCCGCCGCCAGATGCACCAGGTCGACAAGCAGCGCTCCGAGTACTACGAATTCTTCACCAACCACAGATGGGACGATGCCGCCAACTACGACATCACCCTGAACACATCCATGTTCGGCGTCCGCGGATCCATTGACTTCATCCTCCAGATCCTCGATAACGCGGGACTGGGCGGGAAGAGGGAATGACGAGCAGGCTGCGGCGTTACCGGAAAACCAGTCTTGCGGCTGCCAAGCTGCGGAAGCAGCGCAGGCGGCGTTACCAGAAAACGGTCCCTGTGGCTGGCAGGCTGGCGCAGGTTTTCTATTAAAAACCCTCACAGCGGG
>JBJFHK010000290.1:0-4812 GCA_051893535.1 Eubacterium sp.
CGGGATTCCAGCCGGACAGAAAAATCCGGATTATCGCCGGCCTCGATGAGGAGACTGACTGGGACGGCCTGACATACTACAGAAAGAAATTTAAGGACCCGGATTTCGGCTTTTCGCCGGATGGATGTTTCCCGCTGGTAAACGGAGAGAAGGGCATATTGAATTTTGACTTTGCTCACAAGATCCACAAGACCCTGCCGGACGGCCTTCAGCTGTCTAAGCTGGAGGGCGGCACAGCCAGAAACATCGTGCCGGATCACGCGAGAGCACTCCTTTCCGGTCTGACAAAAGAAGAATGGGACAAGATCAAAGCGGACGCGGAAACCTTCGCCGGGGAAACACATTTCCAGCTCCAGGCCAGGAAGACCGGGAAATCTCTGGAAATCAGCGCCAACGGAAAAGCCGCCCACGCCTCTTCTCCGGAAGACGGTCTGAATGCCATTTCCATATTGATGAAATTCCTTGGCCGGCTGGATTTTGTCAGCGACGACATTAATGAATTCATCCGTTTCTATAACGATCATATCGGATTCGACACGACGGGAAGCGGCCTTGGCTTCGCAAAAGCCGGGAAATATGGCGATGACTTGACTTTTAACATTGGTTTGGTAAAATTCGACAAGGAAGCCGTATCGGTGCTGGCTGACGTCCGCTATCCGGTTGACGGAACAGCGGAAGAGGTGCTTTCAGAAGCGGCAAAGAGGCTGGATGCATATCATGTCGGACTGGTCAACCGCGGCGGAGAAGAGCCGATGTATGAACCGGAAAACAGCCCGCTGGCTGAGGCGATGCTGAATGCCTACAGGCAGTGCACCGGGGATCAGGACGGAAAAGCGGTGGTCCTGGGCGGAGGCACATACGCGAAGCCTTTTAAGAATATGCTGGCCTTTGGCGCGCAGTTCCTGGAGGATCCGGATCTGATGCATCAGGCCAATGAGAAACTTCCGCTTGCGCGCTTCCATCAGAGCATTGAGATTTACGCGCATGCCATTATGACGATGGCGGATGCAGAGTTTCAGCTGTAAAGCATGCCGGGCAGAGCAGCCTGCCGGGTGAGTTTTGTCAGAAAGTGAGTATATACGGGTGAGAGATGTCGTAATCAATGGAATTAAGGAAACTGAGGAGTTCGGCAGGAAACTGGGGGAAGAGGCGCAGCCGGGGGATATCCTCGCGCTGATCGGAGACCTCGGGACGGGGAAGACGACCCTGACCAAGTCCATCGCGAAAGGCCTCGGCGTGAAAGAGGACATCACGAGCCCGACTTTTAATATTGTAAATGAGTATCATTCCGGGAGACTGCCGCTCTATCATTTCGATGTATACCGACTGGATTCCGGCGCGGATATGATCAATATCGGCGTGGAGGAGTATTTCGATGCCGGCGGGGTCTGCATCATTGAGTGGGCGGACCGGGTAGCGGAAATTCTGCCGGATGACACGAAGGTAATATTTATCGAGTATGGAAATAAGGAAGGAGAGCGGCTGTATCAATGTACATTTTAGCGATCGACACGACGGGACCGCTGGGATCAGCGGCTCTGCTGAATTTAGATAATGAAAAAGTCCTGATGAGAGTGAGCCGTGAAGAGAAGGGTCATCTGAAAAATCTGATGCCGCTGGTGGATGAACTTCTGAAGGAAGAGAAGATCAGCCCGAAGGATATCGCTGCAGTGGCGGCGTCCGTGGGACCGGGATCCTATACAGGAATCCGTATAGGCGTGTCTTCAGCGCGGGCATTTGCGCAGGCGCTGGATATTCCCTGCATCCGTGTCGGCAGCCTGGACATGTTCCGGCAGAAGGCAGGCAGCAGGGATGCGGCGGTGATTTTCAACGCGAGAAGAGGCCAGGTGTACGGAGCCGTGTACCGCGCTGGTGGAGAGACAGTCATGAAGCCGTGCCCGTGCATGCTGGAAGATGTGTATAACTGTGTAAAGGAAAACCAGCTGAACCCGATCTGGTACGGCGACGGCATCGATGCCTATCAGGAAAGTGAAAAATACGGAAATTATCTGGAAGGCGCCGAGTGTTCAGCAGAAGACGAGCGTTATCAGACCGCGGAGATGACGGCACGCGAGGCGCTGAAGCTGTACCGGGAGGGAAAGACCTGCAGGGTCGAAGAGCTTCTTCCGGATTATATGAGAAAAACCGAAGCGGAGCAGAAACTGCAGGACGGTACGCTCGCAAAGGCGCGTGCGGCCAAGCTGGCGAAGTTCCGCAGCCGTTAGAAGTCAGGAGACAGAATGAATATAGATGATATTAAAGAACTGATTGAGGAACTGAAAGACGATCCCGATATCGATACGGCGGAGATGCTGCTCCGGAATGCCGAGAGACATGACGTGAAGCGCCTTGCAGAGATCGACAAGATCTGCTTCAGCCAGCCCTACTCGGCATCCATGTTTGAGCATGACATCCAGTACGGCGACAATCTGACCATCCTGACGGCCGTTGTCGATCAGGAAATTGTCGGATATATCGAGATCATGATCGTTCTCGATGAGTGTGAAATCCAGCGTGTCGCGGTACTTCCGGAGTACCGCCGCCGCTATGTGGCTTCTGTTATGATGAACTCTATGCTGCATCTGACCGACTCACTGGGAATCCAGAGCCACATTCTGGAAGTGCGCGCAAAAAATGAGCCGGCAATCAGACTGTATGAACATTTTGGGTTCAAGCAGAATGGACTCCGCAAGAATTACTACGGCGATGACGACGCACTTCTCATGCTGAGAATCGGTGATCCCGAGCAGTTTGACCCGGAGAAGCTTTCATAGAGGACAAAAAAACAAGTGACCAGGAGGCCTGCCGTGCCGGCGGACAGAATGGAGCTCTGCCGTCTTTATGCCGGTGCAGGCCTGCGTAAAGAAACAGACAGAAAAGCAGAATCATACAGGCAGGAAGAGTCAGAAGGACAGGAAATTATGTGGAATAAGCAATTTATCACACTGGGAATAGAATCAAGCTGCGATGAGACATCTATCGCTGTTGTGGCAGACGGACGTCATATTCTGTCCAATGTCATTTCTTCACAGATCGCGATCCATACCAAATTCGGAGGAGTGGTGCCGGAAATCGCTTCCCGTCACCATCTGCAGAATATCAACGCTGTTCTTCAGCAGGCCCTGGACGAGGCAGGAATTACTCTTTCCGACGTGGATCTGATCGGTGTGACACACGGGCCGGGCCTGATCGGAGCCGTTGTCATCGGTGTGGCAACCGCAAAAGCCCTGTCCCTGGCCGCGGGAATTCCACTGGTGGGGGTCAACCACATGCACGGCCACGTCAGCGCCAATTACCTTCAGTATGAAGATCTGAAACCGCCGTTCCTGGCTCTGATCGTTTCCGGCGGCCACACGAATATCGTCGATGTTACCGACTATAACGAATGCAGAGTTCTGGGGTCCACCAGGGATGATGCGGCCGGAGAGGCCTACGACAAGGTTGCGCGCGTCATCGGACTGGGATATCCGGGAGGCCCGAAGGTGGATAAAGCCGCAAAAGAGGGAAATCCGGACGCGGTGGAATTCAAGCGTGTTTACCTGGAAAAAGGAAGCTACGATTTCAGCTTCAGCGGACTGAAGACCCAGGTGATTAATTACGTGCATACGGAAAAGATGCGCGGTCATGAACTTTCCGTTCCGGATATTTCCGCCAGCTTCCAGCAGGCGGTGGTCGATGTCATCGTAGACAAGGCCGTTGCCGCTGCAGAAGAGCGGAAAGAGGAGAAACTGGTCATGGCCGGAGGTGTTGCGGCCAATTCCTGCCTGAGAAGTGAAATGCAGAAGGCCTGTGATGCGCACGGAATCCGTCTGTACTGCCCGGAGCCGGTGCTCTGCACGGATAACGGCGCCATGATCGCGTCTGCAGCATACTATAAATATAAGAAGCACGGCGCAGACGGGCTCGATCTGGACGCTTACGCCAATCTGCCGCTGTAGAAAAGATAAAGGAGAATAAATATGATTGTTTTGTCTGCAACAGACATCACAAGAGCATATGGTACAGATGTGATCCTGGATCACATCTCTTTTCATGTCAATGAGGGAGACCGTGTCGGCATCGTCGGCGCCAACGGAGCCGGAAAGTCCACACTGCTGGATATCCTCGGAGGAGTCAGCGAACCGGATGAGGGGCAGTTTTTCCTTTCTTCAGACGTTACCGTCGGATATCTGCACCAGAACGATACGTTTGAGGATGACTGCACGCTGCGCGAGGAAGTGCATAAGATTTACGAGCGCTTTGAAAAGGCAGAGAAGGAAATCAATAAACTGACCCAGGATATCGCGCAGATGGCCGCAGAAGGAAAGACGGAAACGGAAAAATATAAACGCGTGATGCAGCGTTACGGAAATCTTCAGGATCAGTTTGAACGGGATGGCGGATTCAGTTATAAAAGTGAGATGCGCGGCATCTTAAACAGCATGGCTTTTGGAGAGGAATACTATGACAAGCCGATTGCTTCACTGTCCGGAGGAGAGCGCACCCGTCTGGCACTGGCCTGCCTGCTGATGAAAAAACCGGACGTGCTGATGCTGGACGAGCCGACGAACCATCTGGACATCGGCATGCTGAACTGGCTGGAGCAGTTCCTGAGAAACTATAAAGGAACGGTTATCATGGTATCCCATGACCGCTACTTCCTGGATCAGCTCTGCACCAGAATTTTTGAAGTCGCCCATCACCATCTGACCTGTTACGACGGGAATTACACCGCGTATGCCCAGAAAAAGAAGCAGCAGAGAGAATCGGACATGCGCGCCTATAAAAAGCAGCAGGAAGAAATCCGCCGGCAGGAGGATATCATCCGCAAGT
>JBJFHK010000291.1:0-2911 GCA_051893535.1 Eubacterium sp.
CTGAGCATACTTTCTTAAAACATCCAGATAATCTCCGCAGATAATCTCTGCTTTTCTTAATGCGGAAGATGCCTTTCTCAGATTATCCTCGTCACATATATTTGGGTGCTTATAGTGTCCATACGGGGTATTAAACTGTCCTTTTCGGTTCACACGATATAATCCGTTAAAGCACGTTTTATTCAGGTAAAGTGTTCTTGCGGCAGCTTCTACAGAAGTTAGATTCTTCCAGTCAAGTGCGCGAACTTGATAAAATTGCTCCTCTGTGTTTTCATATCCGGATAGCTCTGTAATTACGTCATTAACTCTTTCTGCGACCATTCGATACATGTTAATGAGTTCCGGATTGCTGTCAGCGATTACAGCATTTTCTGGCTCTAAAGCGAAAAAAAGCGCACCACCGCCAAAGAACGGTTCAATGTATCGATTATATTCTTCTGGCACTCTCGGAATCAATTCATTTAAGAGCTGTGATTTTCCTCCTGCCCATTTCATGATCGGTTTTATGTACTTTTGTGTCACGCTTTTATTCTCCTTTTAATATTCTCCGCTTTTCTCTCGCCAGAGTTGACATACTGATTCCCGTCATTTCCGAAACCTGTTTGAAAGAATAGGAATGGAGCAGCTTCATTGCGTGATCGATCTGTATCTGACTAAATTTCCGCGGCCTTCCGTCTCTGTATCCCGGATGCGACCTGGCAATCGCTTTTCCTTCTTGTGTCCGCTGCACAATCATGTCTCTTTCAAACTGAGCAAAAGAAAGCAGGATATTCCTCATAAGAATAGAAACTGAATCATTGCTCAGTACGCCGAGATTTAGAACGTTGATCGTCACTCCTGAATCGATCAGATGCGTTATCAGATCGGAAGCCTGTCCGACTGAACGCGCAAAACGGTCCAGTTTTGTGACAATCAGCGTGTCACCAGATTTCAGTTTCGCCCGCAGCTTATCAAACTCCGGGCGGCTTATTTCCGTCCCTGTAAAATGGTCCACAAAAATTTCATCTGCTCCGGCTTCCTTAAGCTGCCTTTCCTGCGATTCTAGGCTGTTTCCATTTGTTGCCTGTGCAATTGTGCTTACTCTTGCATATCCATATTTCATGCCAATCCTCCCTGACTTTTGACAGTAAGTTTTGACAGCGCTCAATACGTTGATTTTACATCATGCATACATCACTGTCAAAAGTCAGGACTTTTGACAGACAACAAGTTTTAACACCCGCTCAAAAAACACATAACCGCCAACTCTCGTTGACGGTATATAACAAAATTATAATTACTCACTTCAATATTAATACCAATCATTTAGCTATTGGAAGCTGCATTGAGCATTGTTCAGCAACCTCATTTCGCATAGCTTCCGAAATTGCATTGGCAAGTTCATTCTTATGTTCGTTGATGAACGTATAGAAAACGTCATAGCTTTCTTCGTGAACCTCACGGCCTAATGCGTTCCAGACAATATTTCCGAGTGCCATTTTATCTGCTTCATCATTTTTTTCTTTTGTTGTTTTGAAGTGCTTGGCCTTCAAGAATTTCCATCCGCGCAAAGCCTTATCCTTGGATTTATATCCGTAGCCTTGTGCATCCTCCAACAGTTCCCCTGTTTCCGAATCGTAAATAGCATATCTCACATCGTACGGATTTTCCTTATATACTTCCACACTAATCTTATCTGTATAATCCATAAAAATCCCCCTGTTCAAATCGTGATTTCTAAGCGATTTCCTTCTTCTATTATACCATAACTAAAGCCTTAATGCATTGAAATTTCAATACTTTACGCGGATTTTTACCGTTATATTTTTCCTTCTTGACAATAGTATTCGTGTCTACCATAATTGTAAGAATGTTATCACTTTCAGTGTACGAAAGGAGTATATTTTATGGAAGCAGAAGATATTTCTCTCTCTGAAGCCATGCTGATCTGGCTCGAAAAAACGAAAAAACCGGAATTAAAGCCTTCCAGTTTTATGCGGCTTTATCTTACAGTCACGAAACAGATTCTTCCACGCATCGGAAGCTGCGCTGTTGACGATCTGACTGTCCCCTATATTGAAGACACTTTAATTTCCGGCATGTTCCACGATGGACAATCACAATCATCGATCAAAAAAGCAAAGTCTGCTATGAGCAATTTTTACCGTCATTATTTAATTCATTCGGGGAAATACAAGGAAACCAATTTCATGACTTATATTCACGTTCCTCGCGCAGCAGCTTTTGGTGAAGCAAAGCATATCGGTTATCTCACTGATCCAGAATCGTCTTCATTCCTTCATGCTTGCATATTGGATGGAAGCATCCCCGCCCTGGCTCTGGCTTTTATGCTTAATACCGGACTGCGTGTCGGAGAATGCATCGCGCTCAAATGGGATGATTATGACAGCCGCAATCATATTCTCAATGTTAGGCGTAATGCGATTACAATAGCAGACGTTGATATGCATAACAGAAAGCGTCTGAAAGAACACCTTGTTATACAGAGTATGCCAAAGACGATTAACAGCTTCCGCCGGATTCCGCTGAATGAGTTCTGCATCAATCTCCTTAAAGATTTAGGAAATAAACAGCTTCCAGTCAACACTGACCAGTTTATTTTTCCTTCAACTGTTGGAACTGTAATCTGGCCTAACAATCTGAGGAGGAAAGCCGCAAGCATCATGGATAGCATTAACATTCCACGAGAGAAGCATGGACTTCATATTCTTCGGCACACCTATGCGACCGCTTTATTTGCGCAGGGAATTGACCTTAAAACAGTATCCTATCTCTTAGGACACTCCACGATACAAATTACGGCTGATAACTACATTCATATCGCGGAAGCTTTTCGTTATGAAATAGCTGAACGTAAATTTCGTCCTTTCCCTGAAAGGTTTCTGGGAAAATAATGATGTTGCTTTCCTTT
>JBJFHK010000291.1:3011-4806 GCA_051893535.1 Eubacterium sp.
TTTTTCTTTTTCCCGGTCGATGTCTACCATAAATATGCAGATTGAGGGACAAATATTATATTATGATATATCATATAGTATGATGTAGTTCATTCAGATGCCTGAAAGCGCATTGCCTTATAAGAAGAGAGTTTATGATTAATCCTAGAAAGGAGGAAGAGAAATGCTAAAATTTGAGGAACTGATCTCTGAAGACATGCACCCAACTGAAATCAAAGTTCTGCATGAAATCTATACCATGCTCGAAAAGCACGATAACTGCTTCTTTTCCCTCGGTTACCTTGCAAAGAGGATCGGATGCAGTACCAGGACTGTGCAGAGAAATCTGGACAAGCTGCTTATGAGAGGTCTGATTACCAAAGAGCATCGTTATACAGACAAAGGCAAGCAGAGATCGAATTTCTACTTCATTACGAAAACCCTTTGTAACTGCGCCGATAATATTAAACGTAATATCTCGCAGAAGAGAGAGGACCGGAAGAAAAAGAGCAAGCAGTTGAAGGCTCAGATCATGGAGATTAAGCGTGAAGTCTACAGACGTATTAACAGCGGTATGTCCCCTTCTTCACAGATGGATTTATCCACACTTCCGGACATGCACAAGTACGATCACGAAAGCAAGTACCAGAAGGAAATGTTCAAGAAGGCTAAATGCCGCATGAAGCAACTCCGTCTAGCTTATATCTGTTGATTTCCTTGTTTTTCGACTCTGATGTCTACCATAAATATGCAGATTGAGGGACAAATATTATATTATGCTATATCATATCGTATGATGCAGTAATAAAGATTGCATTATAAGCATTGCAATAGAGGAACCGTCAATTGATGCACCGGAAATATAAATTAGACAAATGATTTCATCCAGTCTCTTGTAAATACACGAACAAGAGTTTATGCTTTAATCATATATCCGGCCTATTTACGTACACGGTAACAAAAACGATGTTGACATTTGATGAAAGAGGAGTAAGATAGAATTATGATAAAGCAGAGAAAGGATTGGTTGATCTTGCTCCGCGAGCAGAACCATCTTTCGCAGAAAGAAGCTGCTGAACTAGCACATATGGATCAACGTCATTTAAATACGCTAGAAAATACAACAATGATACCATCAATTTTGGATTCATTTGTATTGGCGGATCTATATCATGTGGACATTAGATACTTCTATACAAATGCTAAAGAGGACTATGAGAAGCGGCCTAAAAAGCCTAAACGTCCTATTGTTCCCAGGGCATGGCTGACACAGCTTCGTGAAGAAAGAAACCTTTCTAAGAAGGGTGTATCTGATGCTACTGGCCTGAGCGAACATACTATCATCAGAATTGAGCGTGGGTATAAATGCACACCAGAATCCGCAAGGAAACTTGCCGATCTGCTTGATTTTGATGAAAATAAGTTATTAAAATAGATATTGGGAGGTTTATTCTCTGGCCCCGGCTGTCAGAATCTGGAAGTCGCGGCGAGAGAATAAAAAAACACCCGTGGAAGCCACAGGTGTTTCTCCCCTTCTGCACTTTGACAACTAAACAAAACCATGTGTGATTAAGGTACATCAGCACGCCTGGACAAGTCTGTTTAAGGCTTCAGCGGCGGTGTACTGGGATAGCATCCACCTAATTAGGCAGCCGAATCACGGTAACATCGGCCCGCAGCAGACAAGCTGACGGTAGGTTTTGCACATGACCTTGCGGATCAAGGCAGATTGAGATCAAATCAGGTCCGGCGGGCCAACCCTTGTACTGGTTGGTTCGTGACCCCTTTGAGGGCCAAATAATACTAATACTAATAC
>JBJFHK010000292.1:0-4785 GCA_051893535.1 Eubacterium sp.
AAATTTTAGCGGTTGGATTGGTAAAATCCAACCTCGGTGAATAATTCAGGATTATCTTTGTAGATAGCCTTCAGCTGTGACTGTGCCTGCAACACCAGACAAGCTGAGATCTCACGGCTTCGGATTGTCGCAACCAGCTTCTCCAGGTTCGGAATCTGACCGATGTTAGCTGCCTCATCAATCAGGCACCGTACATGCACCGGAAGCCGTCCACCATATACGTCATCCGCTTTCTCACAAAGCAGATTGAACATCTGCGTGTATATCATAGCGATCAGGAAGTTGAACGTCGCATCAGTATCCGACATGATGAGAAAAAGTGCTGTCTTCCGGTCTCCCAGCGTATCCAGTTCCAGCTCATCATACATGGTGATGTCCCGGACCTCCTGAATATCAAAGGGCGCCAGACGTGCGCCGCAGCTCACAAGTATACTTTTTAAGGTCTTACCGGCTGCCATCTTGAACTTCACGTACTGGCGCACGGCAAAGTGGTTCGGATTCTTCTCCTTCAGTTTCTCGAAAAGAATATCCACTGGATTCTGATAGTCTTCATCATCTTCCCGGACATCCATTGAATTGAGCATTTCTAGGAGTGTTGCAAAGTTCTGCTCTTCCTCCGGTGCTTCATAGTGGATGTAGCCGATCAGCGCTGTATAAAGCAGCGTCTCCGCTTTGGTCCAAAATTCATCTCCTGCTTTTCCTTCTCCCTTTGTGTTGGCAATCAATGCCGTCACAAGTTTCAGAATGTCCTTCTCAGAATGAATGTAGGCAAAGGGATTGTACTTCATGGACTTCTTGAAGTTGATCGTATTGAAGACCTTAATGACATACGGTTCCCGGATCACCTTCCCGTTCTTGTCCTTCAGAGGATTTCCCTTCTCATCAAGCTTCGGTGCGCCGTGCAATAGGGCATTCCCGCACTCGACCAGAACACTGCCTTTCGGATCTGTGACTACATAAGAACTATGCATCTGGAGCAGATTCGGTTTCAGCCAGAATCTTGTCTTGCCGGAACCTGATCCGCCAACGATCAGCACATTCTTATTCCGGGCATTGCCGGGATTCTTTGGGCGGTTGCTCATCATCAACCATTCTGTCTTTGTCAGGATCACATTGTTCTGAAAGACCGGATCCTCAAACGGTTCAATGTCCTTGTGAGTTCCCCACCTTGCAGATCCGTATTCTGTATTATGCCGGAACTTCTTTGCATTCTTTCCTTTCAGATAGACAGCTAGCCGGAACATACATCCACAGCATATTCCGATCATGAGATCCAGTGGATAGAAGCTTGGAAGCGGATTGCTGAATGCTGTTCTGAGCGTCGTCATCAGCGATAAAACTTTCTCCGATGCATTGCTGCCTTCTGCTAGCCGCCAGGCCTCTCCAAAGTTTGTGCAGACAAGTCCGAAGATGACATATGGCAGATTCAGGATTAGCATTTTCTTTCGAGCATTTGCAGTTATATTGATCACCTCCTCTTTCTCTACAGGGAATGTTCCTGTTCCTTGTTCCGCACTTTGTTCGGAATTGCTGCGACGATCGCTTTCAGCTTGGTCAGCTGTTTCAGCAGAGAAGGACGTTCCTTATGTCTGAGCTGTTTCTGCGTGTAGTCTTCCACAATAGCTGTCAGCGCATCTGCATCCTTTGCCTTGAAGAAGATTGTGTATTTCGGTGGCGTCTGACTTTTATCCTTGGTAACAGCAAAATCGACACCATATTTCCTTGCAACATGCTCGAAGTCCCGGATCCGGCTGTCATCCAGCGGAATGCTGCTGACACCCTGATCTTTACCAATCAGTTCTTTCACCGTCATCCGGCCATGCGGTCCTTCCGCTTCCTTTGCCAGTTTCTGATTTTTTACTTTTGCCCGGTGATTCAGGTATGCCTTGATTCCCGATAGAATCGTGTGCACAGAAAGCCGGGTTGTTGTGACAGCAAGGTTAACGCTTCGGTTTTCGATCTCTTCCTGCATAACGTCTCCTTCCTGCAACACGGTATGCATAACTCAAAAGCTCTGCATAACACTTCAGCCTGTCATTTTCCTTCCTGCATGAAAGCAGTTCGTGATATTTCTCCAGTCTCTCTTTCATGCGTCAAAGTTCTCCTCTCCTGTCAGTGCAAACATATATGCCGCTTCTCCCTGATCACGAACGATACGGACCATCTTCATTGCTTCCAGTCTTGCCTGAAGGATTTCATCGTCCGTCAGCGGTAAAATCATTCCTTCCGAATCCACCTTAAAAATCTGTATGGGACCATCGATATAGTCCTGATTATCAATGGAGAAGAGATCGTATTCTGAATAGCTGAACAGAAGATCGGTATCACCAAGACCTGTGATAACCTCATCTTCATCATCTTCCTCGTCGTAATTCTTAAAGTCCTGAAGTGGATATTCGAAAACATTGCCGTCCGGATATATCACAAGACAGCCGGTTTTTTCTTCTCTGCCCGCGATTTCCTTCCCGATTCTGTTGCTGATAGACAGACTTAATTCCGCATAAGCCTGAATCAAAGCTCCCAGATCATCTGTAACTTTTTCTATCTCCAGCAAACATTTTTGTGCAGCATCATATCTTTCAATCATTTCATCGTCCTCCATTGCGAAACTGTAGTTATCTTTGAACATATTTCTGTCTCCTCAAAGTGCTGGCTCATCCTTTTTACGTGCTGCCTTCTCGACAGGTGATTTTGCCGCAGCTTTATTTGAGGAAAGCTCTCCAAGAACAGATTGTCTGCTTTCCTTCTCATGTGCTTTCCGTTCCTGATAATGCTCTCCGATCTCCAGCTTTCTCTCCGCAGCATCGTAGTGATAGACGTTATCGGAAAGCCGATCCTCCATGGCAACTTCCGTCCGGTTAACCTCATGCACGACCTCTTTGAGATCTTTCAGTGTGAACAGAGGATCTTCCTTCATTAAGAGCACTTCGTGGCGGGAGGACGGCAGGACATATAGATTCCCGCCGATCTCCTGTGCCGCTTTCTGCATAAAATCCGGATACAACATCACTGCCGCGCCGTTGTTCATATCCTGCATGGATGCAACAAAGATCTTTGCTGAAAAACTGTCTTCCGGACTATCCTGTCCAAAAAGGTATGACGGAAGCGGTGCTGCTTTACCCGGGAAATTCTTCTCTGAAGCTTCAATAGCGTCTTTCATAAACTTTTCCTGATTGATCCCCATGGCATCCAAACCGACAGAAGTTACCAGGAACGATTTGACAGATCCATCCTCCTGCGGTGCCATAAGATGTGCGACCACCGACAAGTCCTCAAACTCCTTGTGTGCTGCCACCTGAAGAAATTCCTTGTTGTAATCCGTTGGGATAACCGATATCCGGACTTTCTTCAAAAAATCGCTGTACTGCTCATTGCTGATGTGTTTTTCATTCATGTTAATTTCTCCTCTCCTTGCATCAAAAAAGGACGTTCAGCATTTCATCTCTGACGTCCTCATCGTTCCTGATCTCTATTCCGTTTTCTGGTCCATTGTTCCAGCAGCTTCAGGATTGTGTCCTGCATCTGCTTTGGTGTATACGACTTTGGGAAATACTTTCGCAGGTCGCTTGTATCAAATACCACCCGGTCCATTGGGCTCTTCTTGTCCTCATCCATAACGCTCTGCATCAGATCTGCTGTACAGTGGCCTTCCTGGCTTGCCTTCTTTAATCGCTGTGCCTGTGAGAGCGACGGGGATGTCTGCGCGGATTCCATAGCCATCAGGAATTCTTTCTGTTCCTCCGGCTTCAGGTACGACAGTTCCACAGCCGGGTTAAAAGCGAGCTTTTTATCATCCACCATATCGAGCAGCTCCGGAATCAGATTGTTGAGACGCATATAACGCTGGACCTGTCTGGCACTTTCACCAGTATCTAAGGCTACCTTTTCATCAGTTCTCAACTTCGTGCCAACTTGGCGCGAAGTTAAATCAGATCTCTGTCCCTGATGTTTCAAAGCTTCCATCTTCATCTGATACGCTTTTGCCCGTTCACTGGGCAGAATGTTTTCACGCTGCAGGTTGGAATCGACCATGAGAATCGTCGCTGTATCATCATCCATCTCACGGACGATTACCGGCATCGTCTCTTTCCCAGCCAGCATCGAAGCATATCTTCTGCGATGTCCAGAAATCATTTCATACTCACCATTTTCCAATGGTCTGACAATCGCCGGAACCAGAACGCCATACTGCTTAATGCTTTCAGCAGTCTTCTTCATTTCCTCATCATTGACCACCTTGAACGGATGAGACTTAAACGGGTGGATCTTATCGAGCGGTACCTTCACTACATGTTCGCCGGTATCCTGTCTGTCCTCTTCTGTTTTGAAGATGTCATCGTAGCTGTTCAAGCTGATGTTTGCGCCTTTTTTCGGCATTTTTCAGCACCTCCTTTGTCATATCCTCATACGCTGCCGCCACCTTTCCTTTCGGGTCATAGGCAAATATACTTTTTCCTTCTGCACTGATTTCTGCTGCTCGGGCCGATCTTGGAATTACTGAATCAAAGATTTTAATCCGGGATCCATACGTTTCCCGAATCAGATTTGAAATATCCCTGGCGTAATTGGTCCTGCCATCCACCATCGTGAGAAGGATTCCTTCAATCCGAAGCTTTGGATTGATCTGCCGCTTCACCTTGTTTACGGTCTGCAGAAGCTGCTCAAGACCTTTCGCCGACAGATAGTTTGCCTGCACTGGAATCAGCGTCGTATCGGCCGCCGTAAGTGCATTCACTGTCAGCATTCCAAGACTCGGCATACAGTCGAGAAGCACATAATCATACT
>JBJFHK010000293.1:0-4775 GCA_051893535.1 Eubacterium sp.
GATAAGCACAAAAAGGCCACGTTTAATTTGTCCTAAAACTTGACACAGGACCAGACTGTGGCACGGGCAAGTCAACGATACTCAGAAAGCTGTCTGATACTCTGGATCCGCGGCACTACCGGATGCTTTATGTGTCGGAATCAAAACTTAAACCACGGAACTTCTACCGTATTCTTTTGGAGCAGATAGGAGTCCAGGCCAAATGGAATGTTTCCGACGCCAAGAGGCAGCTTCATGAAAAGCTTTCAATAATGCGTGCCCTGGATGGAATCAGTACCGTATGCATTGTTGACGAGAGCCATCTGCTCAGCTTTGAAATGCTGGAAGAGATACGCTTTCTGCTGAACATGCACTTCGATGCAGAAAGTCCGGTCGCTCTGATCCTGGCCGGGCAGCCTGAACTCAGAACAAAGCTTGGGCTTCAGAAATGCACGGCGATACGCCAGAGAGTCAACATTCAGAGCATGCTGAACCACTTTGATCTGTCAGAGACGACGGCGTATATCAGGCACCAGATGAGTGTTGCAGGCGCTAAAAGCGAGGTCTTCACTGAGGAAGCCGTCCGGAAGATCTTTGAATACAGCACAGGCATACCGAGACTGATCAATAACGTATGCACCAGCGTTCTGATGTATGGCTATCAGAATCAGATGCGGCTGATCGACGATCATGCAGTAGGCACTGTTTTGGCGGGCGAGTTTTCATAAGCGTCAAGGCCGGGATCATTCAGCATAGTGGACAGTGATCCCGGCAGATCAGGGGCAAAAGGTCCCGGTTATTTCCGGACAAACGCCTCCGGCTTTAACAATCTGGTATCGCAAGAAGGCAAGCGGCAACAAAGGAAACTACATTTATACTTTCCGTGATGATTCACGACGGGCAGAACTCGTAGGACATTATGTCGAGCATGTGGAAAAAGACTACGGGGAAGAGGAACATAAGCCCAAGGATGTCATCAAACAGATCCGGATGGGATATTTCTCATACTGCAGCAATCTTGATCTTCCAGCGAAGGAGATCTATCTCGATTACAAGGAGCGATGGGACATCGAGCAGTGCTTTGATTATCTCAAAAATAGTGTATCAACCAGCGCTTCGCATGCGCACACTGACGATTACTTCCGCGGCTGGGCATTTCTGAATCATATCAGCCTGCTGTATTACTATGGCTTGCTGAATGCTCTCCGTGAAGCAAAGCTAACGGACAAGTATTCTGCGGAAGATGTCCTGAAACTCACGAAGAACATCTATCGCGTGAACAGCGGTGACAACAATGGTTTCAAGGTATCCGCTATTCAAAAGAAGACCGGGAGCGTACTGGACACGCTTGATGTCGACTCATTACGTAAAATCTGAGGTTACAGTGTTACCACACGCCTTCTAGTCAATTAATAGTTGTAAACAGTAAAGCTATATGCTATGGTATTCACTGTCCAGGTGAGGTTGCATAGCATACCTTACACAGAGCACATTCATATCATAGCACTTGAATGTGCTCTTTCTTTTTCTTTGTATAAGTCCCTGATTATCTTTCGGTAATAGGGAACATCTTTCTCTGATGCAACAAGGGTAACTTTGATTTTCTCTTTATTTATTCTGATCAACTCCATTATCTGAAGTATCCTCTTAACAAACAGGCGATTTGCTATCTCAGCACGGTTTTTATAATCCAAGTCAATAATGATGACATCACAAACAAGGAGTTTATCAATTTCTTCCTGTATTTTTTCGAAAACATTCGTCCTTAATAGTTCTCTCCCTGAAGCTCTGCGAATGCATACCGGATAATCAAAAATGGTTGTTCCCTCGGTAAGATCAACGCAGTCCTTCGAATCTTTCGCAACACCTATATCAGGAGGGTTACTTGGCATATCTGCATGATCCAGATACATTGACAAAAGTTTATATGATCTTTTCATATAGCAATTACCTCAAAAGTCGAAATCGATGCCGGTATCATATTTGACTGCTTTCTCAGCATAATCAAGAAGGATTTTATAAACCTCACGAACATCTGGGGTGAGATTCTTTTTCAGCCTTTCTTTTAACCATCCCTTTAATTTTTCACATTTCTCAGGTTCGAAGAAATCGCAATCCCCCCAGTCGAATAAGGCATCAAATTTCTTCCACATTTCCAGAAGGAATCCATCATCCTCCAGATGCTGAGCTGTTTTCTCATCGAAGTAAAACTCCTCCGTATTATCCCCATCGATATATACGTATCCATCATGTCTCTGAATGCATTTTTTATCTTCTGTTGTACGAATCCACATATTACATTTCTTCCCTTCTCTTTATCTTAAAATGCGTTTCTTCACGCTTATTTGATGGAGTACCATCCAATTCGCAAAATGATTTTGCCTTTTTATCATAAATTCTCAGGTACCCAGCGGCTTTATCACATTTCACAATATAACGTTCGCCCTCGAAATCATATTTGACTCCGCCTTCAGAATGCTGTTCTACAAAGTTTTCCGTCGACGGAACAAATTTATCTACGATTTCATTTAAGTTAACCTTCTGCTTCTTCCAGTTCTCATTGTATTTTGCTTCCCTCTTCTTACTTCGGTCATAACGGCCACGATCAATATCACTTGACGGCACAACATTTTCAATGTAATCTTTTGAAATATCTGAATAAGCTGCTTTGTAATCACTCATCTTAAGCTACCTCCTTTTTGGATAGAGAACGATAATCTGCATAGTAGTAATAATCCAATCCAATCATATTAAGCTCAGAATCGATCCTGTGGTCATGCTTACCGTAAATGATGAGCTGACACGGAAGTAACCGGAGTATTTTGGCAACATAGATATCTGCTTCATAAAAGCTCTTTGCTGTCGAACAGCCCAGAAATCCTGAGATCCACATTGCATTTCTAGGAATATTATGAAAGCATTTCTGTGTATTTGCTGAACCGCATCTGGTATTGAACACCACCTTTACCCCATTTACAGCCAGTACTGTCAAAAAGAGCTGATTTGCCAACATAAGGCATTCCTGTAATTCGATATCCATGTCCCACGTAACAGTGATGTCTGGAGCTGCTACGCCCAGATAGCACTTGTACTCATCAAGTTCATCAAAAAGGTTCAGAAATCTGGGATAGATTCTGGAATCAGCAGAAAAGAAGCAGAGGAGTGTCTTAGATTTAAGATCAGGCGAAATTGTATTTCGATATTGGTAGGTGATGACTTTCTCTGGCAAATCCAATAAAAGATGCTTTCTTTCAAATATTGGCCAGCCATCCTTCATGAATTGTATTTTGCCGACAAGATATTCAGACATTTTCTGAATTATATCCAATAAATCGGCAAGGGAATCTATATGCTTTTGCATAATCCATCTCCTTTCTTGACTCTTGGGAGAAGGCATGCTCTGCAGAATCATTGTCCAGATGAGGTTGCATAACATACCTTCTACAACAAATATATTCAGTTTATATATATATTGAAGATTGGTATCTTTCCAAATCACCTTCTTCGATCCAGTTTTCGTCTGTTCATTGCGAAAGCCTGCGAAACATGGTATTTAGCAATAATCGTTTCTTTATTCATTCCGATGCTTTCTTCAAACGGAATCATCACTTCAGCGCATAACGCCTTTGCCTGCCATTCTACGCTGCAATATGCTGGAAGAGAGCTATCGTCAAAACTTCTGGAATATATCGGCGTAAAGCCAATATAAAACAGAAAGATATGACAAATCTCATGGCATATAAAACCTAAAAATGCGCCTATTCCTTTTTCATAAGCCCCATTGTATACAGTTTCCTTGATCTCTATCGTGAAACCACCACTCTCATTTGGACTGCATTGTGCCATCGTCTTGGGTGGAAGTTTTTTATCTTCAACAATTTCATAATTAGAGCCTTCAAAAACTTCCCCTAGTCTGTCAAGGATTTCTAGTACTGGAAATGCGCCAGTGGCAGGAACATCAAACAGTCTTCGCAGCACCTTCGAATACCTGCGCAAATCCTTCCGGCTCGTTGGTTTTGTTTCATAATCCATCCGGTTTACTCATCTCCCTTCTTGCTGAGTAATTCCAGGATCTTTTCTGCTGTTTCATCGTCCATCTTGTCAAATGAACGAGCGAATTGCATTGCTGCCTTTCTTTGATTTATTCCGGCATTTTTCATCAGAATCTTATACTGCGTTTTCGATTCTTCAACTGCCTCTCCCAATTCTTTCCTTTCGTCAGAAGTAAGATGGTAGTGTTCCGCTATCCTATCAATCCAGTCAATTGGAACATTTTTCTTACCGTTTTCAACAGCAGAGAGGAATGGGGTTTTTACGCCAAGCATATGGGCCATATCTCCCATAACTTCGTGATTTTTTATTCGTAATATGCGTACATACTCACCAAATTTAGTAAATGCCATAATGCCTCCTCCTTCCTACTAATGGTAGTATATCGCAATATAACCTAATAATCAATAATTCTTTTAACCATTAATAGGTTATGTCAATGCTTGTTTTTTGTCTCGGATGCTTTTCATTGGAATTGAATATATTTCAAGTGATAACCTGATTATTAGAAATGCTATAACAAGTTGCCAAGCCCAGGATCCAGTTGTCATTTGGTTGTCGCCGTGACAACCGAATGACAACACAATTCGGGTCCATAAGACGAAAATAGAGGTAATGGATGTAGAATCCATTGCCTCTATTTGACATATACCACTTGATAGAAATGGTAGATGAAATTCGTTATTCGAGTTCTTCGATTGAAAAGGGGTTAGAGGCCCATAGATCCTATATCAGCGTCTAAAACA
>JBJFHK010000294.1:0-4742 GCA_051893535.1 Eubacterium sp.
GGATAAGCACAAAAAGGCCACGTTTAATTTGTCCTAAAACTTGACACAGGACCAACAGAGATTTTGACCGCCCCTACCTCGTCGTCGCAAAGATTTATCTGTCGCCGCGTTCCTTGTGGATCTTCTCGTGGCAGGAGCGACAAAGACTCATGAGGTTCGACTCGTCGTTCGTTCCGCCTTCGGAGAGAGGAACGATGTGGTGTACTTCCTCAACCGCAACATATCGTCCGTGCTTCAGGCACTCCTCGCAGAGGGGATGCTTGTGGACGTAACGCGTGCGGATGCGCTGCCACGCTCTGCCGTATCGTTTGCCGGTAGAGTAGCCACGCGTGAACTTCTCGTAGTGCTTTTCCATCAAAGCCTTGTGCTTGTCGCAGTACTGTTCACCGTCCTCGCAGAGGTTCGGACAGCCGGGATAGCGGCAGGGGCGTTTCGGTTTTCTTGGCATGGCTTGCCGCCTCCTTCCTGGCATAACATAAGAAAAGCCCCGAAAGGATTAACCTTCCGAGGCTCAATGCGGCTGTGCCGCTTTTCATTCTGTTTTTCTATTGTAGTTATATCACAGGCGGGTACTGCCATTCACTGCCAAACACTGCCAAAGGCTGTCAACTTTTATCCGGCACGGGGAAATGCTGCAGAGCGCTGCCATGGATGCGGAAGACCGTCCGTTCCGACACATTCATCAGGCTTTCGATTTCTTCCCATGTGCAGTTGTCGACGTACCGGTAGCGCAGCACCAGCTGTTCCTCCGGGTTAGTAATCGTATCAATGCGGCGGTTGATCTCATCTCGCAAGGATATGAGCTGCGCCACCTTTTTCTCAACGTCAGCCTGAATCTCTGCTACCTTTTCCAGACAGTGAACGAAGTTCGCGTCAGAGGGACGGTTCGGGTTATGTGGCATGCCGTCGAACCTCGAACCGGAAATGCTGGTGGACATTTCTCTCCAGTAGTCAATCTCACGGAGGCGGGCATTGATCAGCGCGTCTAAGTGCTTGGCTTGCATCAGGTATTGTTTTGGCGTCATGATTCCACCTCCTCTTGAAGTTTTCGGATTAACAACTCGCCATCGACCGAAGTCAGGCACGCATACCATTTAGAGTGGAAGAAGCGTTCCAGTTCATCCCTGTCTGCCTTCGCCGATTTGCTTTTCGGATTCAACCGTAGTGTTTTCAGAGCTTTTCTGTAGTCTTTGACTGCCTGCAGCACGATGGCGTTTGCGAGATTTTCATATGGGTCAGTCATCGCATCACCGCCTTCACCGCGTCGATCAGAGCTGACTGCGTTTTGTCTTTACGTCGCAGGGCGTTCAGAATCTGTCCGTCGATGGTGTCTGCAGTGACGATGTGCTGGATAACGACAGTCCGGCTTTTCTGTCCTTGTCGCCAGAGTCTCGCGTTCGTCTGTTGGTAAAGTTCAAGACTCCATGTGAGCCCGAACCAGACAATCGTGCTTCCGCCGTCTTGAAGATTCAGGCCATGTCCTGCGGAAGCAGGATGAATCAGTCCGACCGGGATCTGTCCTGCATTCCAGTCCGTGATATCCTTTGATGATTTGATTTCTCTTACGTCAAACCGTTTCCGGATTCTCTCAAGATCATGCCGGAACCAGTAGGCAATGAGAAGCGGCTTGCCGTTTGCGGCTTCGATGATGTCCTCCAAGGCATCAAGCTTCCGGTTATGGAACTCGATGATCTTCCCGTCATCCGAATAGACTGCACCGTTTGAGAGCTGTGCAAGCTTGCCGGTAAGCGTTGCGGCGTTCGCAGCGGTGATCTCGTCGCCGTGAAGCTGAAGCGCAAGTTCGCTTTTCAATTCTTCATATCGCTTGCGTTCGTCTTCGGAAAGCAGCACGTCATATTCTGTAGATATGAGCTCGGGCATCTTGAGATGGTCGGAGGACTTCATCGAAATCGTAATGTCGGATATCTGTTGGTAGATTGCATCCTCGGCACCGGGCAGTGGTTTGTAGGAGTAGATGATTTCGCCGTTTCTCTTGTCCGGCACGAAATAGTTCAGCCGGTACTGGCTGATGAATCGCCCGAGACGTTTTCCCTGATCGAGAAGCTTGAACTCCGCCCATAGATCCATGAGACCATTGGAAGAAGGGGTGCCGGTAAGACCGACGATCCTCTTAATGAAAGGCCGAACCTTCATTAATGCTTTGAATCGCTTGGATTTGTGATTCTTGAAGGATGAAAGCTCATCAACAATTACCATGTCGTAATCGAATGGGACGCCGGAGCTGTCAATCAGCCATCCGAGATTTTCTCGATTGACGATCGTGACGTCTGCGCCTTGAAGGAGAGCAGCTTTTCGTTCTCTGGCGGTTCCGACCGCGACTGCGTAGGTGAGTCCGGACAGATGCTTCCATTTTTTGATCTCTGCTGGCCAGGTGTCCCTCGCCACACGAAGTGGTGCGACCACCAGAACACGATGAACCAGAAAGCTGTCGAACAGAAGATCGAAGACAGCCGTCAGGCTGATCACGGTCTTTCCAAGACCCATGTCCAAGAGAACGGCAGCGATCGGATGCGTCTCGATGTAGTCGATGGCGTATTTCTGGTAGTCATGTGGTTTGAAGTTCATCCAGCATCCCTCCGATCTTGTCTACGTCATCAATCACATAGACCCGGTATCCCAGCTTCCGAAGGAGCCGGTGGCGTGACACTTGCAGCGATCTCGGCTTTTTACCGGGTGCCTTTAGTTCCGCGAATGCCATATGCCCGTCAGGTAATAAAATGAGACGGTCGGGCATACCTGCAAAACCCGGAGAGACGAACTTCGGCGCAATCCCACCCGCGCTTTTTATCATCACGACTAATTTGCGTTCTATTTCCTTTTCGTTCATGCATTTCTCCTTGAAAAACCTGAGGTGTGCAGGTCTCGATAGTCATTTCCTAAAACCTCTATATAAATTTTTATTTTTTCTCTATAGGGACTTTTGTATATAGACCTTCTCGACCTGCACACTTTTACTTTCAGTCCAGAAAATCCTGACCGGTTTTGAGCTTCAGGCCGTAAACGAGAATTCCGGATCTGGTCTTTTTACGCTTGAATCCTGCCTTCTCCAGATTCCCGTAGAAATCCGTCGTGCTTCTGGCGTACTCACCGGTCTGAAAGCAGACTGCGTGATATTGCTGATAAAGATCCCCGGATTTTTCCGTATATGACGGATCTACATCGCAATGCTCGTCAATGAACTGCCCGAGCCAGTCATTGTCCTCACGGTATTTGTCAACGGCGTCTCTGACCGCCTTCGGTTCCGGTATCTTGAATCCCTTTGCAATGGCAATTTCAGCACCTTCGATAATCCATGAAAGGATCGCCGGGCCCGCCTGCTCGAAAAGGTAGTCGGAGTAGTTCTTGATGTCGGATTTCCCGGTGATCTTTGCATTGAACGGAATCACGATGAGCCTGCGCCAGGTACCGTCATCATTGGCGGACACCTTCGGCAGGTAGTTCGTATAGAGGACGAGTGTATGCGAGGGATCAAAGTGGAACGGGTCCTTATATTTCTTTTCCGCCTCGATCGGATCGACGCTGCAGAGCTGCTTTACCATGCCGGTATTGAGCCTTTGACCTTCTTCAAGTTCCGACGCGATAATGAGACGCTTGCCTTTGAGCTCCGCCATTTCCGGTTTGACGTTCCTCTTGCAGTTCATGGTGAGTGCTTCGGCGGATATCTTGCCGGAGTAGTTACCGAGAACTCTGGCGATGGTGTTCCAGAAGGTGGATTTTCCGTTTGCACCGCCGCCGTAAGCGATGATCATCTGTTCCGCATAGACGCGTCCGACTGCCGCCATGCCGACGATCTGCTGCACATAGTCGATGAGCTCCATGTCGCCGCAGAAAAACAGGTCAAGATTCTCACGCCAGAGATTCTTTCCCGTATCACCGGGAGAGCAGGCTGTAATCTTGGTTATGAGATCATCGGGGTCATGCGGATGGCTGCCTGAGAGACCTTTCGTCAGGTCGTAGGTAGCGTCCGGCGTGTTGAGAAGCTCCGGATCGTAGTCGAGTTCCGAAACATCAAGCGCCAGCATCGGCTTTGCAGCATTCTGAGCATTGACGATGTTCTTGTAGTTGCGGTATTTCATGACGAACTTCTTATATGCGTCCGCGCCAAGCAGGGCATAGAGAAGTCCCATCTTGTTTTCTGGGACGGCATTGACAAGAGCCTTGCTTCTTGATTTGACGTCCGATTCTGAGACGCCGATGGCAGTCAAGTTTTCTTCCGCGATCCGGATCGCCTCCGTCGCGTCGAGCAGCTGGTCGTCCATGAAGTTTTCAACGACTCCCAGCGATTTCTGCTTGTCCTCATACCAGCGGTCTCCGCCGAAGGCGATGAAGTCCGTGGCGCTGGTGAAGCGAAGTTTATTCTTGCATTCCTTGGCGATCACCTTGGCCTCGCCGATGTCGGAGTAGTCTTCCGGCTTCAGGAAACTGGTGCCAAACGTATCCTCATACTCATCCGGAGGAACATATCCGTCGCTTCCTTCCACTTTGTTCTTGAAGAACTTCAAAGCGCTGTGCCAGATGGTACGCAGCTCCCTTGCGGGAAGTGGAGGTTCACATTTGGCGGCGCGTTCCAGATACGCTTCATAGGCTTTGTCCGTGTTCCCGAATCGTTTCAGCACGCGGCCCGCGAAATGAGACATCGTGTTGTTGCGGCTCCCCTCAGGAATGGAGTGTTGTGGTCAAGCATTTTTGTAACATTTGTGGCTGAAAAATTTCTTCGTACG
>JBJFHK010000295.1:0-4722 GCA_051893535.1 Eubacterium sp.
AAAGTCAAGGCAGGAAATATGCCCTTTAGTGGAACTCAAGTGAAAAGTTCACATTCATCTTTTCTTTGCCAGGCTGCCTTGAGGCAGTCTCTTTCTGCTGTCTACAGAGTATCACCATTTCCCTGAAAGATCAAGCGAAAATCTATTTAAAAACGAAATACGGGCCAAAACGACCATTTATTTCTCCCTAAAGTAGTGATATATTGGCCTTACAGAGAAAAGCAACGATGCCATTGCCGGACTCTTAAAACCTTTAGATCAGCTTAAAAGTGCACCCGCCGGAGGCTCCGGCGGACGACGAGGATTCTCATCATCGGTTCGTTTCCCTTTCCGGAATGAGACAGTGTAAATGAAAGAGAGTGTGTTTAATGATGGTGAAAATGAAACCGGCTATACAGAAAGGCAGTAAGGGATACCTCGTACACTGCCCGCAGTGCGGACAGTTCCTGATGGTTCTTTCAAAGGGGGAAGCAGTGATTCACTGCCCGCAGTGCGGAACAAACAAGAAGGCAATTATCCGGGGCGGAAGAATCACAATTTTTGAACTGTCAGAGATCCCCGGTACAGAGGACTCGAAGAGAGGCTTGTCCGGAAGGCAGAGGAGGTGAGAGAGATGTCCGATCGGATCATTCTGCATGTGGACTGCAACTGTTTTTACGCATCGGTGGAAATGCTGTATCACCCGGAGCTTGCCGGAAAACCGCTCGCGGTCGGCGGGGATCCGGAGGAGCGGCACGGCATCGTCCTCACTGCCAATTACATCGCGAAGCGCCGGGGCGTGAAGACTGGCATGGCGCTCTGGCAGGCGAGGCAGTGCTGCCCGGATCTGGTCTTTGTTCCGCCGAGAATGTACCTGTATCTTCGGTTTTCCCGTATGGCGAGAGCCATCTACCAGGAATACTCCGAGCAGGTGGAGAGCTTTGGCCTTGATGAATGCTGGATCGACCTCACAGACAGCTGCACGATTCTGGGTGATCATACGCGGACGATCGAGAACGGATACCGGATTGCACAGGAGATCAGCGCGAGAATCCGCCATGAGCTCGGCATCACCGTCAGTATCGGTGTCTCCTGGAACAAGATCTATGCAAAGCTAGGCAGCGACTATAAGAAGCCGGATGCCATCACGGTCTTTGACAGGGACAACTACCAGAAGCTGATCTATCCTCTCCCGGTGTCAGATCTTCTGTATGTCGGGAGACGGACAGACAAGAAGCTGGAAACGTACGGAATCCGCACCATCGGGCAGCTTGCAGAGACCGACCCGCACTACCTTCAGAGCTGGTTCGGGAAGGTCGGACTCATGCTCTCTGTTTTTGCCAGAGGCGAGGACCAGACGCCGGTGAATGACCTCGGCGTGGAGGCGCCGATCAAGAGTGTCGGCAACAGCACGACAACACCGCGGGATCTGGTGAACAATGAGGATGTGCGGCTTGTGCTCTACCTCCTTGCAGAGAGTGTTTCGGAGCGGCTCCGGAAGAATCATTTTGAGGGCCAGGTGGTCTCGCTCTATGTCCGGAACACGGATCTCTGGGGATTTCACCAGCAGAAAAAGATATCTGCTCCGACCAATATTTCCGGAGAAATTGAGGAGGCGGCATTTGAGATTTTCCAGAGACTTTACCGCTGGGAGAAGCCAATCCGCAGCATCGGGATCAGCGTCGGGGACTTAAAGCCGGAAGGACAGCCAAGGCAGCTGTCGCTGTTTTTAAATGAACAACATCGGGAGCGATTGATGCGGGCGGACCGCATGGTGACTGTGATCCGCGGAAGGTTCGGCTATTCAGCCATCCAGCGTGGGATCATGCACGAGGATCGGTATCTGTCTTCGCTCAATGCGACGGCGGAGGATCATATGATTCATCCACATTCCTATCTGGAGAATGGAAACCGGAGCGGGTGTGAGACAGTACTTCTTACGAAAGGCAGGTGAGCTTTGTGGGCGTTTACGACTATCATCATGATTCGGGGCGCTCCGACCGCCCTGAGGTGCAGGATGATGCACCGCTTGCGGAAAGCGAACAGGAGACGCTTTCCGTAAGTCCTTACAAAGCCTATGTTGAGGTGATCGCGGATTTTTCCACGGAGGGCAGGATGAAGCCGCTTCGCCTCATTTGGGAGGATGGTCACAAATACGATATTGACAGTATCCTCCGTGTGGATCGGTGTGCCAGCCTCAGAGCAGGAGGCTCCGGGATCCGGTATGTCTGCCGGATTCTCGGGCAAAGAGTCGAACTGTACTATGAGGAGAACGGCTTCTGGTTCGTGAACCGGAAGACACCGAAGGCATAGGAGCAGAAATGCTCCCCTGACAGAACCGGCCAATCTACCGGCTGCAGGAACAAAAATCACGACAACAACCGAATATGGATGAGATATTCCGTCGATTGGTAACCGGATCGGTCGCGGGATTGTTTTGGGAGATTCTGCCGAATACGAGTGCAGAACACGACTTTCAGAGAACAGTCCGACAGCGTTCAAAGAGAGACGAAGGGGTGAAACACGGGATATCAGGAGTTTGCCTATAGAGCTGAACTTATCGGCGTGCGGCCAGCCTGGAGGGACGATCCCTCATACAGAAGCAATGGCCATGAGACAGCACGCTTAAAAATGGGTAGGAGGAGCCTGCAAAACGGAAGCTGGATCAACAGCATGGACGCTATAAGTGCGTCCAGACGCTGTAAAGATTTCAGTCCTGTTTTGCAGGCTTTTTTTGCATTAGGCAGAATGAATCATCCATGGGCATGCAGTCGGGAAAGCAGTATTCCTGTCCGGGCTTCCGCTTTGCGAGGCTCCGGAGAGGGACTGGAATGAATATAGTGACAGAAAATACCGCCGGGGAAATGACGATTGGAAGCAGAATACGGAAACTGCGGATCCAGAAGGGAATGACGCAGATGGAACTTGCAGATGAACTGCATATCGCCAATAAGGCACGGCTGTCGAATTATGAAAATGGCAGAAGAGAGGTGCCGCTGGAAGTTGTCATCCTGATGGCAGAATACTTCCAGACATCAACGGATTATATTCTGCGCGGCATTCCGGAAAAGGAAGATAACTGCCTGCAGGAGGCTGTGGAAATACTGGCAGCGATGGATCAGAAAAGGAGAAGAGCAGCGCTGGAGCATCTGCGGATTGTAGAGAAATATGGGATGTAAAGGTTTGGGCAGAGACCGGAATCAGGAAGAGATGTCAGGTATGCATGCAGGTTGCCATATCGACAACTTGTCTGTCTGAAAGTAAACGCATCGGGTAACGACCGGGGCGAAAACAGCAGATAAGATAGAATTGTTCCGGAACGAACAATAAAGCGGCGCGCGGCTTTGGAACACATCACGGGAGGAATGCGATGGGAACCGAAGCAGATACTTATTTTTACCGGAAAGACCTTCGCAGATACGAAACATCGGAACCGGAGGAGAAAGTCCGGTTCATTCTGAATCATTTTTCGGGATTTGAGATGATGCTTTCAAGCTTTGAGGGCTATATACGGATTTCTATTGAAGAAGAAAGCCGATATAACCGGCGGAAAGAGGAGGGAGATGCAGGTGTCCGGGTTCAAGGTGGTTTCACATCAGATTCGACGCTTTCTCAGGCAGTAAGAAACATCGAGATTGAGGAGGCAATTCGGTCCGGCGATATGAATCAGGTACTGGAGTATACGGATGAGCCGCAGCTGCATCGACAGGACTGCTTTATCCTTACCGACATGCGGAGTGACTACCGGTACACAGTGGAAGCGATCCGAAGACTGAAGCCCTGTGAGCAGACGCTTTATCTCGACTACATCACAGGCAGAAAGGATCTGTATCGGATCGCAGAGGACTGCGGAATCCAGTATCAGTCGGCGAAAAACAAGATTGCCAGAATACGGATCAGAGTTGTGAAGATGGCGGGCAGAACGCTGCTCGTAAAATACGGCGGGAACAGGAGAGAATGGTTTTGGGATACGAAATCGAAAGAAATACAGGATTAAGAGATACTGAATATCTGCGGCGCAGGAAGTTCGTCCGCTGGAGGGAAGGCTGTGAGCTGTACAGCATGGGAATGTATGCGTTTCAGACGCTCGCCTATGAAGCGGGTGCAGTCTATCACATTCCAATGCTCCCGCCGCTGGTCAACTGCGAGAAGTTTGAGGAGTACCTGGAGAAGTACAACCGGTAGGGAGCTTTGAAAAGAGAATACAGAATTACGTTGAGGCATGGCTTAGGAGGCTGTGCCTTTTTTGATATAGACTGTCAATGGCAGGAACATTTTACTTTGATGGATTTATTAACTGGGAAGTCTTGCAGATATGCTTATAAAAATGTGAATCATAAGCATATTTGCAAGACCGAAAGAGGGCAAATTACGATGGATATCCGAGAATGCTGATTGCGAGGACTTATCAGCCGGAAATGGAATATCAAGGAATTCGTATTATTGACGCTGTTGATTGGTTACTTAATCCCCAAAATGCTTAAATTCGCAATTTTGGGGAATAAGAAAGACGCAAATCTGGTATGGTGTTATGCCCAGCTTGGAATGTATCTCATGTAACGGGGCGCGGTATTGGCATCTTTTGGCTTATAAGGTCAAATAGGATGATACTTGGAGCATCTGAATGCATCAGACAGGGTGAGATTTTCAACAACGGGATATTTTTCAAACTCTGAGACTACATGAGCAAATGAATTAGAAAAGTTCGAAGTCCGGGCTTAAAAAGGTGGAGCCTGAGATATT
>JBJFHK010000296.1:0-4633 GCA_051893535.1 Eubacterium sp.
GGGGCGGAGGAAGCCGGTCATGATGTGGAATTCATTCCCATGGCGGGAAAGACGATCGGATTCTGCGTCGGCTGCTGGGGCTGCCTGAAAAACAAGGCCTGTGTCGTCAACCATGATGACGCGGAGAAAGTGGTGCAGAAAATCCGTACTGCCGACGTTGTCGTATTTGCCACCCCGATTTACTATTATGAAATGAGCGGCCAGATGAAAACCCTGCTCGACCGCACCAACTGCCTCTACACCGCAGATTACAACTTCCGTGAAGTTTATCTTCTGACCACGGCAGAGGCCGTAAGCCCGGACACACCGGAACACGCCATCGGCGGACTTCAGGGCTGGCTGAAAGTTTTCCGCAAAGCTGAGCTGAAAGGCACCTTGTTTGCAGGCGGAACGACCGGTGCCGGAACTATCGAAGGCCACCCGGAGCTGGAGCAGGCCAGAGAGATGGGGCGCAGAGCGTAGAGAGAATGTATGTCGGTTGGCGTATACACTGTTTATTCATGCAAGTGATGTGTCGGCTTTTCTGGTGGTGGGAAAATCCGGGACATAAAATTCGGAAGAACAGAGGAAAAACTGTAATATCCATAAATTGAACACAATCGTTTTTGTAAAATATGCTGATTTTTAATTTCCTACATAAAACATATTGATGAGGTGGTAATATAGTTGCTATATATAACTGAATAATCTGATTTTATATGTGAGGTTTTGAATGGATATGCCAGTGAGTGGAATGGGAGCCAGAATAATATTCCAGTATGTTATATAAGTTAATGAGAGAAGGGGCAGTTTGTGTGAATTAAAATAATGGAATATGAATACATATAGATTACAGCCGGTATCAACCAGATTATTGAATTAGCCGGTATAAAATTTTATGTAAGAAAAACGATTTTTGCTTTTTTTACATAATGAAATCAGTTCGTTTGTACGATTGCGTGTTTCTTCAAGATTATACAAATAAATTTGAGATTAGATGGGTAATTAATTGGATGGTGATGTACGGGCAGTGGTGCTGTATGTGATGAAGATGAGTAATTAATAGCTATTTGTTGAAATTAAGCGGACTGGCAGCGGGGCAGATAGGGAAATGTCATGATCAGCCGGTTCGGCTGATCATGATTTATGAGTTTTCTTATACGTATATCCGTGGTTGGTAATTAATTTTTATTAATAATTCAATTATTGCGGAAGCAATTACGATGAAGCACGTTGGACTCGACTGGATCGGTCCTCTGATCATGCTTGCTGTCTATTTCATCGGAGTGCACCAGTCCCGCGAATAGCGGCGGGATGAGCAGATATCGGTATTTCGTTTACGAAAATACAACTGCATTCCTGAATAATCGATCGTGTTCCTGTGCTTTTCAAGAGGCCGATGAAATTCCGGGATTTATGTTGTCAGATACAAAGCCGCATTTTACACAAAAGTCGGATGATGGAGCTCTATGTAAGGATGTTGATACAGACAGCCAATAATATTATGGATAAGAGTATATTTTAGATTGTTGACCGTAGAAGAAGTCAGTCAAATAGAGATGGTTGCAGTCTGTAATGATTTTATGGCTCGTTAGAGTCAGGAATCGCATATTGAACAGATGGTCGGGTGACTGAGCATCTCGGAAGGTCGTTGGCGCAGTCGAAGTCAGACGGTAGAAATAGCAGAGGCTGACGCACCGTGATCATACACGTTTGCGTCAGCCTCTTGCTATTTCCCGGATGAACTTCGCTTCTGCGCCCGACCTGGAGAGCTACTCAGGAACCCGCCATCAGGATAAATGCGATTATGAGGTTTGAGTTTTAAGAGCAGATACTAGTCTGCACCCGGTCTGAAGAGCCAGCTTCTGCATTCGGCCGACTTGTTTGAAATGTGTATATTTCAGACATATTAAATGGCTGCGCCGCAGCCCCGGAGTGCGCTTCGTCATCCGGTCATCTTGTCTGAATGTGCCCTTTATATATCTGACGACAGAAATCCGAAAAAAATTTCATGCCTGCTTCATGAGAATGGCAGGAACTTCGTCTGTTTTTCAACCAATCAGCTGGATTTTTCTTCCAATCTGTTTTTTCCTCTGATATAATCTATTCTTGCGCAACAGCATGTATGCCCGTACTCTGGGCGGACGCGCGCATAGGGAATTTCTGCGCGCGGACGCGGAGGGTCTGGGAAATGTATACCGGAAATGATGCTGCCAGAGGTGTTTTCCGACAGAGCATTTACGTGACTATGCGGATAAAATAATGAGTTTTTAGAAGAATAAGACAGGAGGCACAGATGAAGAAGAATCGCAAGTTTGTTCTTGATACTATCCAGCTGCTGCTGGGAAACGCGATGAGCGCATTTGCCATGGCGTGTTTTGCCCTCCCGTATCATATGACGGTTGCAGGGGTTACCGGAATCGGCAGAATGCTTCATTATTATTTCGGAGTAAGCGTCACGGTTTCTGTAGCTGTAATTAACGTATCGCTGTTCGTTGTCGGCTTTCTGATGCTGGGAAAGAAGTTCGCGGCAACCATTGCCGTTGGTACCTTTCTCTTTCCTTTTTGTCTGGGGGTATTCCAGAAAATGACGATGCTGCATCATCTGGTGAATGACCCGCTGCTGGCGGCGATCTGCGCCGGTGTTCTGGACGGCGTGGGACTGGGTCTGGTGCTCCGGATGGGCGGCTCCACCGGCGGCATGGACGTTCCGCCGATCATTCTGAACAGGAAACTTGGCTGGAAGGTAGCGCCGATTCTGTACGCCTGCGACGTCACGATTTTCCTGATTCAGATCCCGGTGACCAGCACCAACGGAATCATTCTGGGAATTCTTTACGCACTGATTTACAGCGTGGTAATGAATAAGATCATCGTCATGGATCAGGGCGGCGTGCAGATCATGATTTTCTCGCGGAAACCTGAGGAGGTGAATGAACGGCTGCTGAAGCTGGGCTACGGCACGACGCTGATTCACACCACCAGCGGATATATGCAGAATGACCAGCGGGTCGTTTACTGCGTTGTTTCCAGCCGCAACCTGAACGCCATCAAGCGTGCCGCGCTGGCTATCGACGACAAGGCCTTCATTACGATCAGCAATGTGAGTGAAATCAACGGAAACGGCTTTACGACGAACTTTCTGGATCAGGATTATGAGCCGGATGTGGAAGACCGCAAGGGCGGGCTGGAGATTATGCGCCAGAAGCAGAAACAGAAAAAGCACTAGCCGGAGCCAGTGCTTTGCGGTAAATTAATGCTTTTCCTGATGAATCTTCGGCTTCTGCGGGAGCTGCGCACTTCCTTTGATCGTGAAGGACCAGAAGAAGAGCAGGGCCGCGGTGATCATGGCCGCCTGGAAGGAATGGAATCCCGGAATGAAGGCACCCATCAGTTTTTCCAGGCCGGACAAAATAAAAGGCGCAAGGAACTGAGACAGGTACATGGAAATGGATAAAAGCGGCATAACCGTTGAAGCCGCGTTCTTTCCTGCCTTGATGGACGCGGAGGAAATGATGAAAGGGATGCCGACACCGTTGGCAAAACCGATGAACCAGGAACCGGCAATGGCTCCGCCAAAGTTGGTCACGGTGGTCAGAATCAGGTAGCCGATGAAGAATAAAACCGGCGCTGCGAAACGGGTCGCGCCCTTCAGATGTTTCCTCATTCCCGCGTAGGCCAGGCCGCCGAAGAATCCAAAGATGTCTCCGGACGCCATAACGGCAGCGACGAATTTTTCCGGAACCAGATGCATCCTCGCAGATTCCATGGCAAAGTCAGCCGGGTAAATAAAGAAGGTCAGCATGACCAGGAAAATCGCGATAATGTAAGCATAGTACTTTTTGAAACTGCTCTCCTGGGCAGTTTCTTTTTGTCTGCCGGAAGGGTCGGAATCGCCAGGGGCGATGGACTCGTTCGGCATCCACATGGCGCAGAGGACGATGCTGATCAGTCCCATGAGGTAGACCAGGAAGCTGTGCTGCCAGCTGATCTGGGCCAGGAGTCCGGCAATTAATGTGGCAACTACGCCGCCCATCATGTTCATGGCGGAGGACATGCCCATCAGACGGTCCTGTTTGTCCTTTGTATAATAGAAGGAAATCAGGCCGGTGGACAGGGGCATGATGATGCCGACGCCGACGCCGACCAGGGCGCGGCAGATCAGGATCAGAATAATGTTGGTGAAGAGACCTGCGCCGCAGCCAAAGATGACGTAGAGCAGAAGACCCATAATGACAAGGGTTCTGGCCTTAAAACGTGCCGCCAGCTTCGGGAAGAAGGCGTTCGTGATGGCGATGAAGAGTGCCGGCATGCTGATGATCAGCTGCACGAACATGGAATCGACGTTTTTAAAGTAGTCCTGAATCAGGCTCAGGGCCGGCGCAACTGCAGCGCCTGCCATAACGGTCAGCAGGGACAGCGACAGAATCGCCGTGGTCAGTTTCCATCTGCGAGGAGTATTTTCTTTTGACATGTAAATAATCACCTTTCTTTTTCAGTTTAGAATGTGTGCCCGGCGGCCTGAAGAGGGTGAAGTACGGTTCAGGCTCCGGAATTCAGAAAAATGCGGTGGCCGGGCACGGTCAATTGCGGCAAAAGAAAAAGCGCAAGCCCGTTTGGACTTACGCTTTAATTCTGTCAGCAACTCAACTAC
>JBJFHK010000297.1:0-24499 GCA_051893535.1 Eubacterium sp.
ACGAAGTCGCGGTTGTACATTCTCCGCACGCCCGGAAGGTCGTCGTCTGCGCCGTAGAAAATGCCCAGCACATTGATACCGGCCATTCTGGCTGCATGCACCTCGGCCGCTGTATCCTCAATTCCGTTGTCTCCGGCATAATCCCGAAGCACACCGGCATCCGACTGCATTTTGATCATGTCATTCGGTTTGGCGTCGGAAAGGATGATCAGGATCCGGTGATCGGCATGATTTTTCTTAATCAGGCCGGTGGCAATCCGGACTGCCAGTCCGTCGCGGTTCGCTCCGGTTGTGTAGAATCGGAATATATTCCGATTGGCTTCTCTCGGATCGTTATATCTCCGGTACACGTTCATAATCGTGTAACCGTTCATGGCGCAGAATCCCATCACCCGGACAGGAATTCCGCAGCGCGTCAGACTCTCCGCGATGATGTAGGCCTGAGCGGAAACCATTTCCGTTCTGTGTACCTGAGACGTGGAAGAATCGATCAGAATATCTACACTGATGTCTCCCGTATCGCCCTTGATTTCTTTCTTAAATACCGTGTCATCGTCCAGATACAGGCCCCTCCAGATGCGGTTTGCCTGGAGGATTCCCGTCGGAGCGTTTACACGCTGCGTCTCCATGTGCATCAGAACGGAATTCCGGATGCGGCTGGTGAGCCGGTCGATGGTCACGCGGTGCTTCTGCTCCTGCTCATGGAATTTATCCATGTTCACCTGACGCTGCTCCACCGCAAGCTGCAGCTGCTTTCCGGCAAACCCCTGCTTCAGCATATCCTGGTCGTAGTCGCCATTAGTGAAATACAGATGGACATCCCTGTGGTTTCCCGTGCAGTAGTCCTTCTCCATCTGCTTCATATCCTGCTCTTTCATGACAGGCTTGCCAAAGTAGTTCCTGATATATTCTTTCAGGCCCTCATCCGTCTGCGCAGAGTATTTGGAGAAAGAAACCTTGATGTGACTCTGGTCCACCAGCGATCCGCCGTATTCCGACTGATGCTCGCCGAATCCAAAGGCCATCTTCCGCATCGGCCCCATGGCTTCCCTTGCTTTTCTCGCTTTGACGAACAGAAACGGATGCATGACCGGATTAATTTCAAACTTCTTTTTCTTCTCTCCCGGTTTCGGACGGCGGTAGGTGAAGAACTGCGACAGGGTCTCTGACAGATGGTCCAGCGCCTGATCGGTATCCAGATCTCCGCTGATTTCCAGTGCGTCCAGCAGTTTACGGTCAACCAGATCCGGCAGACCGCAGTCCTCTCCCAGCGAACGCTTCAGATGACCTTCCAGCAGCCAGTCCGCGCGGCTGGCGTTGATGGACGCATAAATATGCGGAATCGTCTTTTTTGCGTATTCCTTCCGCAGATACGGGAAAACCGGACGCTCATTCTTTTCTTTTTCATACGCGCCGTTTTCAAACATGATCCAGAACAGATTCTCATACATACCCTGATCCACAAGCCCGTTGAAGGTTTTATAGAAATCGTAGAGCTTGCTCCAGTCATAATGTTTCCAGATCGCGCCGATGATGCAGTTCCAATACAGATCTGCGCGTCCTTCATCATCATAGACTCTGAATCCCGGGTCCGCGTCGTAATCCTGCGCGGCGTTCCAGATCAGGTTCAGTGCGCGCTTTTTCTCAAAATCTGTGACTTGCATATCTGCCTCTTATCCCTAATCCGTAAAAATCTTATCTCTCGTGAGGTCTCCCGGCAGGCGGACGGATACCATATCATCCACCAGCTGGCGCTCATAATCATCGAAGCACTTGTTTACCATGCCCAGTTCCAGAGCACGTACCGGATCCAGGCCCCTGTCCATCATATGAATAGATGCCAGCAGTCCACGCAGGTCCAGCGCCTTGGTGGAAATCTCTCCGCTCTCGCACTTCTTTCTGATCTCCATGAACAGATCCGCGAACTGCTCATTATATTCATCCTTCAGATTCGGGAACTTATCCGTAATCAGCTTCTTCAGTCCCTCTTTGGTGATGACCGGCATATGGATCACCACGAATCGGGATGCCAGCGCTTCGTTGACCTCACGGGTTCCCGCGTAACCGTAGTTCATGGTTCCGATGAATCTCGTAGATTCCTGCAGCTTGATCTTATCGTAGCCCGGAACATCGATAAAGCGGCGGAAGTCCAGTGTTGCGTGCAGGACCGCCAGCGACTCATTCTTTGCCATGTTGATCTCATCCAGCACACCGAATCCTCCGTTTTCCGCAACCTGATAGATCGGTCCCTTGCGGAGAACAACTTTTCCGTTCTCGAAGGTATCCGTTCCGATCAGTGACGCGGAGTCTGTGTTGATGTAGAAGGAAATATCCCACTCCGGACGGTGAAAGACGTTGGACAGGCCCTGCGCCAGGACGTTCTTTCCCGTCGCCTTCGGTCCGTCCAGCAGGACGTTCTCCCCTGCCAGAATCGCCGTGATCGCCTCTTCCCAGACTTCCTTTCCATAATATTTATACTGCGGCACCGGAACACGGTCCTCCAGACCTGCATCCAGTTTATAGTAATTTCTGAAGTATTTGATTTCATCAATAATGCGGTCACTGATTCCCTCTTCCTTCAGAAAATCCAGCATTTCATTATTTTCCATGTCAGCTTCCCCCTTCTGTTTCTGCTCCAGGCTGTATGGAAGACGCAGCGCTTTATCGATGCGTCCCTCTTTCGGACAAAGGCTGAACGGCCAGGAAAACAGCTCTCCGCCCAATTACCTATTCCCTTTCTATGCAATATTCAAGCATGACAGGAACAGTTTTCCCCTTGCCGGTTTCTTTTTGTCCGCGTATAAAAAAGAGACCGCTGCAAAATGCAGCGGCCCCGAATGCAATCCTTATTCATTTCCATGCTTTAGCAGCACGTATGCATCGTCACTCCTAGTTCAGAGAATGATCTGCTGCGACACGCTTGTTTCCTGTGTGGATGGAAATAGCAATCAGTACGATCGCAACAACGAAGGAGATGATGTAGGATGCTTTCCACGGCATATGGAATCCGATCTGCGCATTGCAGATGTAGGATACACATACTACTGTGTAGAATGCCAGCGGAATCATCGGCATCCAGATGAACTTCTTCTTGTTGTTGACAATCATCCAGATCATGATTGCGCACAGTGCGAACAGTGCCATTGTCTGGTTGGACCAAGCGAAGTATCTCCACAGTGTTGTGAATCCGTTTGGATCGAACTTAGCCCAGATCAGGATGATCAGTGTCAGTGCGTAAATAGGAACAGCCAGTGCGAAACGCTTAGCGTTGTTATCCTGCTTGATGTGGAATGTATCCGCAACCATCAGACGCAGAGCACGCAGTGCTGTGTCTCCGGATGTGATCGGCAGAATGATAACACCGATCAGAGCGATTGTACCACCAACAGAACCCAGGCAGTACTTGCAGACAACACCTACTACAGATGTAGCGGAGATGGCTGTCATTGTGCCGTTAACGTTCTGGAAGTAGCTCATAACTCCTGTGGAAGGATCCAGCTGGAAGTTGATGCCGCCGTGAGCAGCTGTCAGCTGAATCATAGCCATTGTGCCGGCAGCCCAGCACATAGCGATGAAGCCTTCGCACATCATCATGTTGTAGAATGTCCAGTGTCCTTCGTGCTCGGTCTTGATTGTTCTGGAAATCAGAGCGGTCTGAGTGGAATGGAATCCAGACAGAATTCCGCAGGCAACCGTTACGAAGAAGATAGGAACGAAGTGTCCTGCCTTGAAGTAAGCAGCATAGTTGAAGCTGGATGTGTTCCAGGAATCCCAGATGTTAACCAGCGGCATCTGCTTGAAGATCAGAGCGAAGAAGATTCCGACTGCGGAGAATACCAGAATGACTCCGAAGATCGGGTAAACTCTTCCGATGATCTTATCGATCGGGAATACTGTAGCGATCAGATAGTATACAAAGATAACTGCGTAGATGATCCATGTCTTCGGGTCTGTTGCGAGTCCGGAGAAGTGGAAGACCTGTGTTGCCGCAATGTCTCCAGGTGTGTAAACGAATACAGCACCTACGAGGAGCAGCAGGATGGAAACGAAGATGTTGTATACCATGTATACACCCTTGTTGGTGAACTTTCTGATCATCTCAGGCATCTGCAGTCCGCCTTCACGTGTGCAGATCATGCCGCAGAAATAATCGTGGAAAGAACCACCGATTACGTTTCCGATAGGAATAGTGATAAGTGCGATAGGTCCAAAAAGGATACCCTGGATAGGTCCGAGGATCGGGCCTGTTCCCGCAATGTTCAACAGGTTGATCAGGCAGTTACGCCAGGTTGCCATCGGTACGAAGTCAACTCCATCCTGTTTCGCATAAGCAGGAGTTTCGCGGTCGTCAGGCTGGAAGACGCGCTCACATAATGTTCCGTAGAGAGCTCCGCCTACAATCAGGATGACAATTCCAAGTAAGAATGTAGCCAAAAAACTCAACTCCTAACTGTAATTAAATTGTAATAAATAGAAAATAATAAATGAACCATGCCCGGAGAAATCGTGGCAGAATTGCTTGCATACAATGTTCCGTATTCAGAACACATTCATGCTCAAATAACAAATTTTGTCCCCAATATCTCCTCAGCTATATCAAATATAAACCATAAATCACAAAAGGTCAAGTTCCTGACATTTTCCCGTCACACGATCAACACATAAAAAACGGGGGTTTTCACCCCCTGTTCCTTATTCTCACTATTCTCGAAATGCATTGAATTTACTGCGTCTGCATAAAATCACATTTTCCCGTATATGCGGCTTCAGGATACCGACACAGTCGTTTTATAAAATATTTTTATTGCTATTAAAAACATTTTTGTATAGTTACGTATACATTATACAATCCTCATGGCCTCATGGACCATTTCAAGGATTTTCAACAGTTCTCCCGCATTTATCTGCCCCGGTGCAGAAGCTTTTTCCGCACAGCCGAAGGTCAGACAGGAACCGTCTGTTTCTCCGCCGATCCGGCTGAGCACCCCTGTTCCTCCCATGGACATGGTGATCAGAAGCTGATCTGGAAATCTGCGCTTTACCTCAGCTGTTGCACCCATTAATGTGAACACATCGGTTTCATTTTCCGGCATGCAGGCAAACTTGGCCGCATCCGCACCGAGGTCCCGCATCGTAATAAGGCGGTTTATGATATCTTCACGGGGCGGCGTCTTCTGAAAGTCATGAGAACTCAGAATTACAAACACCTTCTGCTTCCGCGCAGTCTCAATCAGCCGGCCGATCTTCCCGCAGTCCTTGTAAAACTCTATATCCACCGCGTCTGCAAGCCCTGATTTCACTGCTTCTTCGAGCATCGTAAAATAACGATCTTCCAGAATTTCCTGTTCTCCGCCTTCTTCTGCCGTCCGGAAAGTGTACAGCAGATTGACCTGCGGCAAAATATCCCTGGCAAGAGACAGCGCTTTTCTGACCATTCCCTGACTCTGCGCCCCTTCCAGGCTGTCCATTCTCAGCTCAATCACATCGTGAGGAACTTCCGCCGCAGCTTCCAGACTGTGCTTTAACTCACGGAAGTCTCTTCCCATAACCGGTACACAGACAGCCGGCATTCCTTCTCCGAGTTTCGCCGATCCGATTTTCTTCACAGATTTTCCTCCTTTACCAGCTGGAGCAGCTTTTCCATGACCTGTTCTTCCGTTTCGTCATTTTTCACTGTATATTCAGCCGCCGCCCGATACTTTCCGATCCTCCTGCTGTACAGGTCCAGAATTCTCTGCTTTCCCTCCTTCAGAAGCGGACGTCCGTCGGTTTCCACATCACTCATGATTGCCTCCGGAGAGCGGTCCAGGAAAATAATCGTTCCCGTTTTTCTGTAGAGGCGGATGTTTTCTTCTCTTTCCACAACACCGCCGCCGCAGGCGATAACCAGACCGTTTTCTCCCGCCAGATAGCGGCTGGTCCGGATTTCCGCATTCCGGAAAGCATCTTCACTTTCTTTAAAAAGATCTTTAATCGACCGCTGTTCCCTCTCCACCAGAACATCATCCGCGTCCCGGAAGGGACGGTCCAGCGCTTCCGCAAGCCGGCGTCCGAAGCTGCTTTTTCCGCATCCCGGCATGCCGATCAGGATAATATTCGATTTATCTTTCTGTTCCGTCATGCTTCCATGTCCTCCGCGATCTTCTGCAGGATTTCTTCCGGAATCTGCAGATTCTGCCAGATCTCCTCTGCGGCAACGGCCTGGGCGGTCAGCATGTACATGCCGTTTCTGGTCCTCAGTCCATTGACTCTGCCCATTCTGAGGAATTCCGTCTCCTTCGGGTTATAAATCAGGTCCATCGCTGCATGGAAATTCTTCACCACATCTTCTGAAACCGCTGCCTTTCCGGTTTTCGGAAACATGCCCACCGGCGTGCAGTTTACCAGGATGTCTCCATCCTTACCCGCAAGTTCTTCATAGGAAATCAGGCGGCCGCCATTCTTTTCCAGAAATTCCCGGAATTCGCCCTGCTCATCCTTATGACGGGAAACGGCCAGAAGCTCTTTCGGTCTGTAGTCAGCCAGGAATTGTACAACTGCTCTTGCAGCGCCGCCGGTTCCCAGAACCACGCAGACTTTTCCGTGAGGATCTGCGCCCATTCCCAGAAGTGATCTTCCAAAACCAGTATAGTCTGTATTAAAGCCAAACATACCGTCTTCTGTAAACTTAATGGTATTTACTGCACCGATAGATTCCGCCTCCGCGGAAACACCCTTCAGAAAGGGCATGACGTCGCGTTTATAGGGAATGGTGACATTTACTCCCGCATATCCTTCTGCGGCCAGCTGCTTCAGGCGGCTTTCCAGTTCTTCCGGTTCCATTTCCAGCAGCTCATAGCTGTTTCCATCCTGATGCAGTGCCTGAAATATTTTCTGGTGAATCTCCGGCGAACAGCTGTGTCCGAGTGTTCTGCCGATCAGTCCGAATTTCATTCTTGCCTCTTTTCTTTTTGTCCCAAAATGACGGGGCTGTCTGCCTTCAGAGAAAAGAAAAAGGCCATCGTGAAATGGCCTTCTCCTGAGCAGATTTCTCTGCCCGCGCCCCATAAATTATGTTATTTCACAAAAATCATATGGGTTAATTGTATGGTTAATACAGAAAGTTGTCAAGTTCTCATTTACACTTCTTCAACGAGCTTTCCTCATCTGCGCGCCTTCTTCAATTACGCGCACTTGCTCTCTGTGCTGGCTTCTTCTTTCTCCAGCCTGTTTTCCAGTGCCTTGTAAACCGGAACACCGATAAGCATGACAACGATACTGCATGCGGACAGGATTGTGGTCTGCAGACCTGCCAGGAAGAGCTGGTCGACGACGACGAACAGGCCGCTGGCAATGGCGATGATCGGTACTACCGGGTAGCCAGGAACTTTATAGGTTCTCTTCCATTCCGGATGATCCTTGCGGAGCTTGATGCAGCCGACAAAGCTCAATGTGTAGAATGTCCAGCATGCGAATACGGCGAGGTTGGTCAGGGTGTTGAACTGACCGCTCAGGGAATAAATCGCTCCGATGATGGAGATCAGGTAGATGGAGTTTACCGGAACCTGGGATTTATTCAGCTTCGCGAACATCTTATGCTTTGGGAAGAGTCCTTCCACAGCCATGGAATACATAACTCTGGATCCGGAAAGTACGAATCCGTTGCAGGCACCGAATACGGAGATCATGATGCCGACAGCGATGATTTTTCCGCCGACGTTTCCGAACAGCTTGATGGCTACTGCAGCTGCAGGCGCATCCATGGTCGCCAGCTGGGATGCCGGGATAACCTTCAGGTATGCCAGGTTTACGATCAGGTAAATGGCGGTGATTACGGAAACGCCTCCGACAATTGCGCGCGGAAGGTCTTTCCCAGGATTCTTCAGCTCGCCGGCGATGGCACCTACACCGGTCCATCCTTCAAATGCGAACAGAACGGATACGAGCAGCATGCCCATGGCGGAAACCGGGTTGACACCCTTTCCGATCATTGGGCTCATCAGCGGCTGAGAGCTTCCGCCCTTTGCAAATCCAAAGATAATCAGCAGGATGATCGGTGCCAGCTTGCAGATGGTGAATACGATCTGCAGGTTTCCGGCAGCCTTGGCGCTGATGCAGTTTACGATAACCAGAATCAGGATGCAGACCAGTGCCATCGGAACGGCAAATTTCTGGCCGACAAACATGGCTGCCTGATTTCCAAACGCTACAGCCAGTGCGGAAATCATTGCCGGGTAAAAGAGCAGAACCTGTACCCAGCCGCATACAAATCCCAGTCTCGGGCTGTAAATTTCTCTGATATAAGTAACAATTCCGCCTGTCTTCGGGATCAGTACTGCTACTTCTGCAAAGGTCAGTGCCGCGCAGATGCTGATGATACCTACAACGAGCCAGGCGAGGATGCCCATTCCCGGAGCGCCTCCGGTTGTTGTAAAAATTGCCTGTGGTTTAAAGAACACACCGGATCCGATTACACAGCCGATTACGGTTGCCAGCGCTGTGCCGACACCAAGGTTCTTCTTCAATCCGTCAGACGAACTTTCAGGAGCGCTGTTTACAGCATTTTTTTCGTCCTTCATTTTTATCTCCCTTCTCCAAACTACTCTGACTTTCAGACGATTTAAAGTATTAAAGCAATAACGCATTAAAAAAGAGACTTTGACTGCACGCTAATCTCAACGTGCCTCAAAATCTCAGTACTTTTGCCTGAAAGCATCACTTCTTCGGCGGCCGCCGGACAGTTCAACTCAAAACCATACAATTCACTGACCTGTCCACAGCCTTTCCAGAGCTCCATCTGCAGTGTGTCCATTGTACCTGAAAGCTTCACACAGTCTGTGGCGCAGACTGCATTTTCTCCATCGGTTTCCCGCTCCGGCTGTTCACGCACCGGCTGACGAGAAGTCTCCACACCGCTTCATCTGGATATTCACTTTTTACCAGAACAAATTCTAGAATTCATTCTGTTTCCGTTATCTTCATCCTTATATTAATCGATTTTCCGCTACAGTGTCAATACTTCTGCGCCATGTGTACAATATATATTTTCAATACTCTTTACATATACTTAAATTGTTTGACATTATACAAACAATCAGTCGTTTATGCGACTTTCGATGTACTGTCTCGCGGCCTCTTCAATCGTGCTGCAGATATGGAAGGCCTGCTTCAGATCCACTCCGCAGCAGATCATCCCGTGATGCGCCATAATGCATCCCTTCCCGCTTCCAAGCGCCCGGATGGTGTTCCTGGACAGGGCACTGGTGCCCGGACGCGCATAATCCGCAACCCGGATAATACTGCCGATCTCCTCTGCCAGAACAGGATTTTCCACCTCAAGCGGCATCTTTGCCGCCGCAAACACGCTGCAGTAGGTGGAATGCGTATGGATCACCGCGCCGGCATCCGGCCGGCGGCGGTATATTCCCGCATGCAGACTCTTCTCCGATGTCGGTTTATTTCCAAAACGGTCATATTTCAGGTTTTTGATGGAAACGACCACCATATCTTCCGGCTGAAGGCGTTCATAGTCCAGGCCGGAAGGCGTGACCAGCATTTTCTCATCATTCAGGCGCACAGAAAGATTGCCCCAGGTGCCCTGCACCAGCCCGGACGCCAGAAGTCTCTGTCCATACACGACCAGCATCTCTCTGCACTCTTCTTCAGCCCTCAATATCATCTTCCTGCTCCCTTTCTGACTTTGAATACCGGTATAAATAGAAATTCCGCATCATCATGCAGTCAAGCTTCCCGATGTGTCTCGCCCCGCCGATAACCGACGCCTTGATATTAACCTTTGCTGATTTTTCCAGCACCAGAAGCGCCGTATACGCCTCGTACAGCGTTCTTCCGCAGGTTACCGCATAACGGCCCTTCAGAAGAACCGCGTTCGTATCATTCAGCGCTGCAGTAATTTCCCGGACACTCCGGTGGACAATCGGCACTTTCCTTCCGATAATCTGTGCCATATCATCCAGGCAGGCACCGATCGGTTTTCCCGAATCGATATACTTTCCGACAAAAGGTGTACGGGCAAGGATCATCGCCTTCTGTTTTTTCAGATTCATCAGGGCAGCCGCTTCCACCGTGTCCAGCTGATCCAGCATTCTGGACACTTCGATAATATCCTCATCAGAAATATAGCGGAAATCAGTTCCTCTTTTTGTGGCAAAGATTCGTCCGTCTTTCTTAAGAATGATTCTTGGCGCAGGCCCCGCAGAATACGGAAGACCCGCGATTTTATCCGCGTATTCCGTAATCAGCTCCTTCTGATCCATTCTTGTTCACCTCTTCCATTCTCTGTAACATCTGAAACCCAGCGGCAGCATATTTTCCTGTGCTGTCAGGCGCGTTTCCGGCCAGAAACACAGCCCGCTTACGAACATAAACGGTATATAATCCATAAGCTGCTGTTATTTATTCTATCAATACGACCATTATATCGTACGAATGAATATGCGTCCACATGGAAAACATTACATATTTTCCATGAATTAACAGTGTCATTTTTACTACAAAAACTTAACTCCCATGCTGACAGCAAGTACGATCGCAGCAGCAATCAGCACCCCGAGTGTAATGCTCGGGAGCGCACGCTTCATTCTCATTTCCGCGAGCGAAGCGACCAGAGCGCCGGTCCAGGCTCCCGTTCCGGGAAGCGGAACGGCAACCAGAGCACACAGGCCGAGCCATTCATAGCGCTCTGCTTTTTTTCTGTTTTTCTCGGCTTTCTGCTCCAGCCTGTCCAGAATACGGTCCAGCCATGCGCTTCTGCCCCTGAAAAACAGAATCAGTCTGCGCAGGAAGAGAATAATAAACGGTACCGGAAGCAGATTTCCTGCTGCCGCAGTCACATAGGCTGCCAGAGGAGCAGCACCTTTCGCTATAGCATACGGAAGCGCCCCGCGGAGCTCCACCACCGGCACCATCGCCATAAAAAATTCAACCAGAAGCACCTTCATGCATATTCCCTCTCTGCAGCAGAGCCCTGCCCCGCATATCAAGTAAAATTTTACAATATTATAGCATACAAATTGATCTTCAGTATGTATTTTCAACTGTCCATAAACTCTGAAAACCGTGATTTCATCATATCTCAGGCTGCTGATATCATCTCCGCCATTTTCCCTGCGGAATATTCTTCTGCACAGCCCATCTGGACTTCTGTTCTGTATACGATGTTCCACACAGGAAGGAAAACGGCCCCCGAAAGTCTTTTCTTCCGCAGAGCCGTTTGTTTTTATATTTATATTTAATATCGCGCAAATTTAATCCGGCCTTCCGGCCTTGTTTCTCTGCGGACCGGGTGATCGTCTCCCGGTCCGCGGAACTTTTATCTTCAATATCGCAAAATGTATTTCTAATATCGCAATTCTATTTTTAATATCGCAAATTCTATTTTCTATATCGCAAATTTCTGGTTTCTGAATTCTGTATTTCTCCCGGATGAAGAGTTACTTGATTTTCATGCTGGAAGAAGATGTCGGGCAGAGCGCCTTAAATCTCTTGGATCTGTACGCTGCCGCACGCTTGTGGCCTCTGAACTGCTTGTCAGACTTCAGGAAGTAGCTGTAGCTGCTTTCCCCGGCATCCCAGGTTGCATCAGCGTTATACCACTTGCTGCCGATCTTGATCAGATTCCATGCGTGGAGTCCGCCATTTGCCTGTCCTACGATTACTCTGCACGGAACGCCTGCCTTACGGCACATATCGTAAACCAGAGCCGCATATCCATTGCAGACTGCCTTTTTATTTACCAGTGCTGCATAGGACGTGTAAGCTGTATCCTTTAAATTAGAGCTGTAATCGTATTTAACATTTTTTGTGACGTACTTATAAATTCTTTTTACTTTCTGCTTGTCGCTGCCGCTTGTTCCGATCGATGCCATAACACTGTTCAGCTTTGCCTTATAGGTCTGTTCCTGACTCTTGCTCAGTCTGTAGCTGACCTTGTCCTGAACGTGAATGACATACTGACCGTCAACTTTTTCGCAGCTGTAAGAGAACTCATCTCCATTGTAGAGATCCAGCGCAGCATAATCGCCGTCTGTGTTCAGTCCGTCATCCAGACTGGTCAGGCCGGAAATGCTGGTGGAGGAAAATGAATCAAATGCGGAACCCATACTGTCTACTTTCAATGTGTAGCTGATTTCCGGATTCATTTCCATGATGTTCTGGTAAATGTACTTCTGCGCATCGCTGTAGTTTGTGAACGTGTTATCGTCCGCATATACTGCAGCAGAACCCATTGCCATAAATACAATAACGGTTAATACGAGAATGACTGCTTTTGCGAATACGTTCCTTTCTCTCATATCGCTTTTCATACCGCATACTCCCTTCCATGATGCAAGGAAGCAAAGCTCAGATCATTGCCTTAACGCCGCGCGGTTCTGGTTTTCAGTGTCTGCACAGAAGCTGCTGTTATTCAATTCCTGTTTTTCAGGCACTAAAAAAGATCCGAACGACTCAAGTATGCAACTGGCTGTCATCTCCATACAGTCTGTACAGAGGAAGACCCTTTAGCTTTGCGTCACAGCCTTTCGGCTGCTTTGCCCTTGATGACTTTAACTGACCGGATCTGAAAACTAAAAACAGCGGTTACAGGCACTCAAAAACACCCGTAACCGCTTTTCATTCGTCGTTTTACGTCGAACTAATGCAACTGGCTGCCACTCTCCTTCCGGAGAAAGGCCCTCTAGTTTTGCGAGCATACCTTTCGGTATGGGTGCCTTTTAATTTTCAACCCTTGTTCAACTAGTACTCTAGCACAATGCAGAATGGATATCAATAGTTTTCCTCACGATTTCTTCACTTTTTACACAAAAAATTTCTGCATTTGATTTATAATCCTTGTGCTCCGTACTCTGATATATTTTTTGACCTGTGTAAAGTCCATTTAAAGCAGCGTATCCCGCTGCTGCCTTAAATGCGCGCAGCGCCGCTCTTACGTGCAGCTTCAGCGACAGCTTTTGCGACAGCCGGTCCTACTGCAGGATCGAATGCCTTCGGGATGATATACTCTGCAGAGAGCTCTTCCGGTTTGATCAGATCTGCCAGTGCCTGAGCCGCTGCCATCTTCATCTCTTCATTGATTTCAGATGCGCGTACATCGAATGCGCCTCTGAAGATTCCCGGGAATGCCAGTACGTTGTTGATCTGATTCGGGAAGTCGGAACGTCCTGTGGAAATTACCGCAGCACCGCCTTCTGCAGCCTCATCCGGGAAGATTTCCGGTGTCGGATTGGCACATGCAAAGATGATCGCATCCTTGTTCATGCTCTTGACCATTTCTTTTGTCACAAGGCCCGGTGCGGAAACACCGATAAATACGTCTGCACCCTTCAGAACATCAGCCAGAGATCCCTTCTGCATATCAAGATTGGTTTCCTCTGCCATTTCCTTCTTGATCCAGTTCATGCCGTCCTCGCGGCCCTTGTAAATTGCTCCGTGGCGGTCTGTCATGACGATATTCTTGAATCCTGCGGAAAGCAGAAGCTTGGTAATGGAAATTGCGGCAGCGCCTGCTCCTGAGGTAACGACTTTGACGTCTTCTTTCTTCTTTCCAACAACTTTCAGCGCGTTGGTCAGTCCCGCAAGGGTAATGACAGCAGTTCCGTGCTGGTCATCGTGGAAGATCGGAATGTCACAGCGTTCTTTCAGCTTGCGCTCAATCTCAAAGCAGCGCGGCGCGGAAATGTCCTCCAGATTGATTCCGCCGAAGGACTTGGAAATCAGCGCTACTGTATTGACGAATGTGTCAACGTCCTTGGAATCCACGCAGAGCGGGAATGCGTCAACATCTGCGAAAGACTTGAACAGCACGCACTTTCCTTCCATAACCGGCATAGCTGCCTGCGGACCGATGTCTCCCAGTCCCAGAACCGCAGAACCGTCTGTAATAACGGCGCACATATTCCACTTTCTTGTCAGATCATAAGCGCGTTTCTCATCCTTCTGAATCTCCAGGCAAGGCTGTGCAACCCCCGGTGTATATGCCAGTGAAAGATCGTCCTTATCCTTTACCGGAACACGGGAAACAACCTCGATTTTTCCGCCCCATTCGCCGTGCAGACGGAGAGACTCCTTTGCGTAATCCATATCAATACTCCCTTCAAATTCCTCTGTTATATCTATATTTTCAAAATTTCATACTGTATTATTTTATCTCAATGGCCCAAAAACGCAACCATTCTGCAGGGATTTCTGCATTTCATCCGCCCCTGATTTATGGTATAATGCATGCAAAGTACGTGCATCAGGAAAGCCATGAAAAATCCGGTGCAGTGCCTGCGGCCTGGCAGATTTTCTTTTGTCAGGTTCATTTACTATGTATAAAACCACAAGAATGGAGTTGATTATTCACAATGACAGCAAAACAGGAAAACGGCCTGAAGCATCTGATCAACGGCACGGCGTGGATGACATTCGCCGTCATGGGCTATCTCGTCTATAATCTGATCACCTACCGCCGCCCGGCAATGCACGGCATCTGGCCGAAAATCGCGGACATCGCGCTGGTGATCGGCATCATCCTCGCAATCTGGTGCATTTACATGTCTATTGACGGTATCCGCACACAGTTCGATATTAAAAACGAAACATCGCTGAGCTACCGAAAAATCACCATCTTCGGCATCGCCGCCATCGTAGTGATGGAATTTATCTCTCTGGTCGTCCTGAAGCAGGGACTGACGGCCGCGACGATTCTTCTGCCGGTCTGCGTTGTCTGGGGCTGTATTGAAGCATCCGTCACGCAGAAATTCTACGAGATCGATGCGTTCGCAACCCGCCAGACCTCCAAGACCACGAACCTGATCATCGGCACCGTCATCATCGGCATCTTCTGCGCGATTTCCTATCCGATGGCCAACGTTCACCTCGCTTACTGGCTTCTGATGATTCCGCAGCTGATAATGGCCATCGATATGATGGTGCTGAATAATATTCTTATTTCCCTGTAGGCTCCCGCCTGCAGGATTTTTCTCTCAGGACAAAAAAGGAACGACCAAGGATGAAACTGGATTTGATCGCCATTACAGCCTTTGGACTGGAAGCCGTTGTGAAACGGGAAGTCGAGGCTCTCGGATATAAAATTGAAAAGACAGAAAACGGAAAAGTAACCTATACTGGAGACGAACGCGCAATTGTACGTTCCAATCTCTGGCTGCGCACAGCCGACCGCGTCATGCTGAAAATGGGTGAGTTCCGCGCGGAAGAATCGGAAGACCTCTTTCAGACAGTAAAAGGAATGCCGTGGGAAGACCTGATTCCGCCGGACGGAAAATTCACCGTGCTGGTTTCAACGGTAAAGTCAAAGCTCCGAAGTGAGCCGGTTAACCAGAAAACTGTAAAGAAGGCCATTGTCTGCCGGCTTTCTGAGGCCTACGGCATGGAGCATTTCCCGGAAACGGGTGCCGAGTATACGGTGCGTCTGACTCTGCTGAAGGATGTGGCTGTCGTCGCGGTCGATACCAGCGGAGAGGCGCTGCATAAGCGCGGCTACCGCACAGAGGCCGTGCCTGCCCCGATTAAGGAGACCCTGGCCGCGGCAATGATCCAGCTGACCTTCTGGCATCCTGACCGTTACCTGCTGGACCCCTGCACCGGATCCGGAACGATTCCGATTGAAGCTGCGATGATCGGAAGAAATATCGCACCTGGCCTGAGCCGGCATTTTGCCTCAGAAGAATGGGACTTCATACCAGAAAATCTCTGGAAAGAAGAGCGGACTGCTGCCTATCAGGCCATTGACTACAGCAGAGAACTTCACATCACCGCCTGCGACATCAGTTCTCATGCCTATCACGCCGCAAAAATCAATGCGGAAAACGCCGGTGTCGATGAGGATATCCGCTTCCTGAACAACAACATGGCCGATCTGCTGGAACCGGAGACCGCAGATGTTTCTGCCCTTCCGCAGTCCGGCATCATCATCATGAACCCGCCCTACGGCGAGCGTATCGGAGACCGGAAGATCCAGGAGAAAATCTACCGGACTGTTTCTGAATTCTATCATGCACGTCCGGACTGGTCTGTATTCATGATCACTTCCGATGAAACGATCGAAAAGAAATGGTTCAAACGCCCTGCTGACCGCCGCAGAAAACTCTACAACGGACATCTGAAGGTCTGCTACTACCAGTTCCACGGAAAACGGCCGGACCGCAGAAATAAGTAAATAAGCAAACGATAAAAATATCCCGGGCGGGAATGCCGGTGAAGTAATTCTTCATCCGCATACCCGCCCGGGATTTTTATACTCTTTTCACAGGATCACAGATGCCCTGTATACGACTTCTGCGCCCTCTCTGTCTCTCTTACGGCGCACAAGCCTGCTCATCTTCCCGCGCATCTGTGCAGCCTTCTTTTCTAATGAATCAGCGCCCGTTTCAGCCGCTTATAGGCGATGAAGGTGATGATCGATACGATTCCGTACTTGATGATATTAAACGGGAATACAATGATCAGCATCATTGTGAACAGGCTGTTGATGTGGCTGTTAATTGCCGTTCCCATGGCGATAATCGCCTTCAGCGGCATTCCGTAGAGCTTGGAATACAGCGGAAACATGACAAAATAATCGACGAATACAGCCAGAATGCTGACGGAAAGGGTTCCCAGCACCAGCGAAATGGCCGCTCTCTTCTTCGATTTCTTTCGGTGATAGAAGAAATACGACGGCAGAATATACATCAGGGCACAGACAAAATTAGACAGTTCCCCGACGAATGCCGTGTCTGTTCCTTTAAATACCAGCTTCAGAACAATTTTCAGCGCGGCAATGCCCGCACCTGCTCCCGGACCGATCATAAAGGTTCCCAGGATCGCCGGAAGATCAGACAAGTCGATTTTCATAAACGGAGGGGCAATCGGAATCGGAAATTCCAGAAGCATCAGCACCATGCTGACTGCGCCGAACATAGCGATAAGGACGGCGTTGCGCGTTTTCCGAGTTGTATTGGTCTGTTCCTGATTCATAAACTCTGATTCCTCTCTTCTACATATACAAAATTAATACACGCCTTATTATACACTTCTTTCCCTCCAATTACACATAAAAAACGGGCAGCCGGCATCTCTGCCGGTTACCCGTTGTGATATTTCCGTCACCAGCATGCAGACAGCAGGCTGGTATGCGTTTTTCTTTTTTCTGGATGATCTGCCCAGACTACTTTTTGATTTCCATAGTCTTGAAGATCATACGGCTTTCTCCGGTCATGTTATCCGCCATTCCGCCGATCATGTCGCTTCTCTTGGACGCCTGTACGATCGCTTCCAGGCGGTTGGTCATATCCTTCAGTTCTGCGCTGTTCAGAGAGCCGGTCAGTTTCTGGATACCCTGAGAATTGAATTTATTCATTCCACTGCTCAGAGAATTGGCTCCGCTGGCAAGGGATCCGATTCCATTCGTCAGAGTCTGCGCTCCCTTATTCAGTTTCTCAGCGCCGGATGCCAGGGATGCTGCTCCGCTGTTCAGCTGCTGAGCGCCGGATGCCAGGGATGCTGCTCCGGATACCAGCTTCTTGCTTCCCGCATATGCGCTGTCTACACCTGCTGTGTAAGTCTCAACAGCCTTGACATAAGCAACCAGAGAATCCAGTGATGTCTTTACGGAATTCAGCTGGGAAGAAGCATTCTTTACCGCATCGCTGGATGCCGCCGCATAGTTGATCAGCGCAGTCGTATTGGAAGAAGCGCTCTTTGCCGCATCCTGATACAGCGCTGCAGCCTGTACGTATTCTTTTGCCTTTGTGGCCGCCTCTGCCGCAGACATACCCTGCTTCTGCAGATAAATGGATGTTGCAGCGGCTGCAATCTGTTCATTAGATGCAGTAATGCCAACCTGGGAAACTGCCTCTTTCTGAATCTCGCTGTTGGAGGTTGCCGCCTGAACGGTCTGTGCCTCCTTGGCCAGTGTTCCGGCCTTGGTGACTGCCGTGGTTACACTCATGGATGTTCCCGCGTTCTTCGCCGTCATCATCTGGTTATAGGCAAGAGACAGGATATTATTCTGTGTCGTCTTATCAGAAACTCCGGCTTTTACAAGCGCCTGACGAAGCTGTGTCTCTGCAGCTCCGGATGCCTTTCCCGTGATGCCGGAAAGCTGCTGTACATAGTTGGACGGAGTCAGGCTTACTGTCATTGTGATGTTCTGCTCTTTCAGAGCTTTGTTGATCTGTGTTCCCGCAGTCTTGAAGACCTGATTTTCCAGTGTATACGTTGCTTTTCTCAGAGCCTGGCTGTTTGCACTCAGCTGTCCGAGTCCCTGATACAGAGAAACGATACCGCTGCTCAGCTGACTGCTGCCGCTGGCAACTTTTCCTGTTCCTGCCGCAAGAGAATTTGCTCCGGATGCAAGGGTTGCCGCTCCGCTCTGCAGTGACTGGGATCCGGCAAGCAGCTTGTTGGCACCGCCTCTGAGCTTGTCTGCACCGTTGACCAGCTGATTGGATGCACTGCTCAGCTGTGTCAGTCCGGATGTGAGTTCATCCAGCTTGCCCATGCTTCCGCCGGTGATGCTGCTGAGATTCAGATCGCTGAGGACACCGTCCAGAGCTGCCGTGTAAGTTCCGTCAATCTCAAAATCATCGGTCTTGGCGGTAATCGTTACACTTTCCGGAATATCCAGCTTATTATTCTTCAGATTCAGGTTCTGTTTCATTCCCGGGAAGGCAATGCCGAGGCAGACGGTATTGTTCCCGTCATTCAGACTCTTGCCGTTGCTGACCTTGACATTCGTAAAGTGGGAATTATCCAGCATGACACCGCTGGCCATGGTGTAAGGATGATTCAGAGAATACTGTTCTCCGCCTTCGTTCACAACATCGACCTTATGGACGTCATACTTGAACTGGATCTTTACATTTCCGGATTTTCCGGCAATCTGATCCGCTGTCATTCTCTTTCCGTTCAGGAAATAAGAAACATTTACACTGACCGGCAGATCCTTGTCCGTTGTTCCCTGATAACGGATATCGTCTCCCTTGGCATTCCAGGTCAGCTTGTTTCCGTCCTTCTTATAAGTTTCATCGCCGGCTGTGTTCTTGATCTTTTTCAGATTAGATACATCGTCAATTTTATCGGACTTGGTTCCGTTGCGGAGCCATTCCTCAACATAGACGTTTTTCTGAACGCCATTCGCATCTTTAATAACATATACCGTCTCATCCTTCTGCTGCTTTCCATCGCCGGATACAGACGGTGTGATGGACGGATAATTCTTTTCAACAGCCTTCTGTGTCTTGTCAGCCGCATAGACACCGCTATCATTTTTCTGCTTATACCACTCCACTCCGACGCAGGTTGTCGTCACCAGCGCGCCGGCGAGGCACAGTACAGCAATTTTCTTAGCCTTGCTATTCAACACTCTCTTCAATTCTAACCCCTCCGAACTATGCTTTTATATTCGTATCTGCATTTTGTCTCTTCAGGAAATCCTTTTTCCGAAGTCCGATCGTTGTCGCACAGACAACCTTATCCAGCGCCATCAGGAGTGACGGCAGCACCAGAATTACACTGACCATACTGATGATCGCTCCTCTGGCCATCAGATCGCAGAGCGTACTGATGATTCCAATGTTGGAATACAGACCTACACCGAATGTCGCGGTAAAGAATCCAAGCGCACTGGTAATGATTGACGGAATCGCGAAGCTTGTCGCCGTCTCAATCGCATCCCGCTTGCTGTTTCCGGCCATACGCTCTGTCTTATACCGCGTTGACAGCAGGATCGCGTAATCGACGGTCGATCCTAGCTGAATGGTGCTAATGCAGACTGGAACGATAAACGGAAGTTCCAGATGCGTGAATCCGGATATTCCAAGATTCATGTAAATCGCGAATTCGATGACCGCAACCAGTATGAATGGCAGCGATGCACTCTTCAGGACAAAGAATATGATGAAGAATACCGCAAGAATGGATATGATATTTACAATCTTGAAATCCCTGTTGGTAATCTGGATCAGATCCTTGGTCGCCGGTCCCTCTCCAATCAGTTTCGCTGTCGGGTCATAGGCCCGTATTATGGCATTGATCTTATCAATCTGGTTATTGCACTTGGTCGTCGACACCTTATACGCCGAATTGACCAGAATCAGCTGGTGTCCCTTGGCTGACAGCGCCGTCTCCAGGCCGTCCGGAAGGATCTGTCTTGGAACCGCCTCTCCGAGGAATGCATCGTATCCGATAACGTTATCAACGCCGTCAACTTTTTCAATCGCTTCCGTCATTCCCTTACCATCTTTAGAAGGCAGACTGGACTTTGCGATGATCATATGTGTAGTTCCGATATTAAAATCGTCCTGCAGTTTCTGGTTCGCCTTAATTACCGGCGCCTGCGATTCTGACAGACTCTTTCCGCCGCTTCCGGTGAACATCTTACTGAAATCGTAAATAACATTGTCCTGCGTGTATCCATAAATTGCAGGTGCGAGGGCAATCGCAAAAATTGCGATGTAAATGCCATAATGGCTGGTCAGTCCCTGAGCCAGCTTCCCGGCGTCCGGAATCAATGACTTATGTCTGGTACGTTCAAGCAGCCTGCTGAACAGAAGCAGCAGCGACGGAAGAATAGTAACGGATGTTATTACTCCGAGCAGTACTCCCTTGGCCATAACCAGTCCCAGATCTCGTCCCATTGTATAGGTCATGAAACAGAGGGCCAGGAATCCAGCGATTGTAGTGACGGAACTTCCGGTTACGGAAACCAGTGTTTCGTTTACCGCGGAAGCCATTGCCTCCCTGCGCTCGTTCCCTTTGTCCAAATTCTCCATATAACTGTGCCATAGGAAAATCGAGTAGTCCATCGTAGTACCCAGCTGCAGGACCGCGGCAATCGCCTTGGTAATATAGGAGATTTCCCCGAACATGATGTTGGATCCGAGATTGTACACAATTGCCATTCCGATACTCAGAATAAACAGGAACGGTGCGGCAAAGGAATCCAGCAGCAGCATCATCGCGGCAAGGGAAAGCAGAACGGCAATCAGCACATATTTCGCTTCTTCCTGTTCGCACAGTTTCTTCAGATCCTGTACCAGCGCACTCATTCCGGATACATAAGCATCTTTCGTGCACAGATGCCGGATCTGTGTCACGGCTTTCAGCGTCGGTTCCGCCGATGTCGACGTGTCATAGAACACGACCAGCATGGACGCATTCGGATTCTGGATGTTCTTTCGAACACTTTCCGGATACATCGCCAGCGGAACGTTCGGATTGATCACTTCGTCAAGATTGACGACACTATCCACGTGATTGACTTTACTGATCTTATCTTTCAGATCAGCAACCTGCTTGGATTTCATGTTCTCGGTGACGACCATGGAAAATCCGCCCTTGCCGAAATCATGCAGAAGCAGATCCTGTCCTTTCATGGTCTCCAGATTTTTCGGCAGATAGGTCAGCATATCGTAATTGATACGTGTTGCCTTGATGCCGAGAACTGAAGGAATCAGCAGTAAAACAGCAACCACGAGGATTACATATCGGGATTTAACGATTTTCCCTCCGAATCCTTCCATGTATTCCTCCTCTTTTTCAAAACCTTGATTTTCTCGTGTTTACATTGTTTCTACATACTCTGTATTTTTGTGTTTACCATGTCTATTATATAGGTTAAACCAGTCCATTGCCATGCATACAGGCAAATTAACTTCTTAAATATTTCATTTAATACACACGAACGCAAAACGTCAGAGTCACTTTTATTACAAAAATCATCCTACCATAAAACTGACCGCCAGTCAATCTTTTCATTTCTACACAAATTATCACATATGTAAAGCACATAATCATCGTTGAAATTCCGGCATTTTATAGTCAGAAAATTTCCTCACACAGCTTAATTATAATATTGACCAAAAGTCATTTCGATGATACGATTATAATAACAATTAAGTCTTTTACCGAACAGAGAGGTTATCGCATGGCAGAGCATGAACTGACGAAAAACGAAATAAAAAAAAGAAAGAAGAGGAATGCGCTGCTGGACAGTGCCTATGAGCTGTTCACCACGGTTGGATACACGAAAACAACAGTCCTTCAGATTGCCCGCCGGGCCGGTGTCGGAAAGGGCACGTTCTATTTGTATTTTAACGATAAAACGGATATCCGGGATGAGCTGATCGGTGTAAAATCCAGCCAGCTGCTCACCCGTGCCGTAAAAGCCCTTCAGCGCAGAGCGGACATCGGCAGTTTTGCCGATAAACTGGTCTTTATCACAGACTACATTATTACAGCCCTCTCTAAAGACATCGCGCTGCTGAAATTCATCTCTAAATCACTGAGCTGGGGCCTGTTTAAAAACTCGGCAGAATTTGTAAAGAAAAATGAAGATGTCATCGACTTTCAGAAATTCATTCTGGATGCCATAGAAGAGGAAGGCATTCATCTGCAGGAACCGCTTCTTCTTATCTATACGATTATCGAACTGACCAATTCTACCTGCTACAACATCATTCTGCACGGTGAACCGGTAACCTTCAGCGAGTATAAGCCCTATCTCTATAACTGCATCCGTCTGATCGCCAATGATGCACTGGAGAAAAGCCGGCAATAATTTCTCCCAGATCAGACATTCATTAATTTATTCAGCGTTCGCAGTATCCATTCAGTTGCCGCGAACGCCTTTTGTATATATTTTCATTTTTACATCTATACTAATAAAATTTTATTCTTGAAAATCTGCATACTCCCATGTTTCAGACATAATTTTTCCTTATTAGAAAATAAATATTTATAATCCGTCAGCGAATTCTGTTCATATTCATCTATGAAATTAATTACCCAGCTTTTTCATCAATAAAATAATGGATATTTTGGATACTACAAATGGTATACATAGTCCATTTCTATATTTTTGTTATTATCACACAGATTTTACCCCTGTCCATGGTATACATTTGTTCTAGAACAAATTATAGAATGTATTCTACATTTTCGCGTATGTATTTTACGCGAAATTTTCAGTATCTTTTTAAACCGTTGAAATCACTATTATTCACCGCATTGTGTATATTCATGCATTAGACATGGTCAATTTTTTCACAGGTTTTTATTGACATAATTGATAGCCTTCTGTAGAATGATAGTACATTAATTAACAAGTCATCGGGGGAGATTTGTTATTACCCGCTGTCCGGATCACTTATTCAAGAAATGCATAATTATACGCATTTAATTCCCTTTCTGACGGAAATATCCTGGTTAGAAAGTTCTGAATGTATACAGACGGACAGCGAACGGCACTTATTTCGACATTTAGAATGTAGGAGAGATATTATGAAAGTAAGTACGATCTTGAAAATCATCTGCATCATCGGATTTATCTTCGACTTCATCCTCGTTGCTGCAAGCGTTCATAAAAAGCGCAGCACGGAGGAAGGAAAACAATTATTCGCACAGCAGAAAAAATTCTTCCTGTGGAACGCCATGGTCGGCGTAGTAGCAAACTTCTTTGATACCCTGGGTGTCGGCTCCTTCGCTACTTCCTCTGCTCTGTTCAAGATCAGAGGTTCCATCGACGATATCAACGTTCCGGGAACACTGAATGTAGGAGACACCTTCCCGGTACTGATGGAGGCATTCCTCTTCTTCAGCCTCGTTGACCTGGATCCGCTGACCCTGGTTTCCATGCTGGTCGCAGCAACACTGGGATCCGCTCTCGGAGCAAACATTGTAACAAAGTGGAACCGTACAACCGTACGTTACGCCATGGGTATCGGACTGACCGCACTCGGCATCATCATGGCCTGCAAGGTCACTGGTGTCGGCCCGTTCGGTACAACAGGAACAGCTACAGCACTTCACGGTTCCAAGCTCATCATCGGAATCGTATGCAACTTCGTTCTCGGTGCTCTGATGAACGTAGGTGTCGGCCTCTATGCACCGTGCATGGCTCTGGTCGCACTGCTGGGCATGAACGTACAGGCTGCATTCCCGATCATGATGGGAAGCTGCGCATACCTGATGGCATTCGGAAATACTCCGGTATTCGTTAAGCAGTCCCGTTACGATATGGTCGGTGTTATCACTCAGGGAATCTTCGGATGCATCGGCGTATTCATCGCTTACAAGTTCGTAAAGTCCCTGCCGATCAAGACCCTGACTATCCTGGTTGTAGTCGTTGTATTCTTCACTGCAATCCTCTTCCTGAAAGACGGAATCAAGGACACCAAGGCGAAGAAGGCAGGCACAGCTGCATAAGTTTAAAACAGCATCACCGCATTGAAGTCCATAAATGCTTTTACAGAGAGCCGTCTGACGGCTCTCTTTTTCGTGCCCAAGGCTGCCAGATTCGAATGTGACCGACGGCTTATGCCCTGTCAACTGGTCCAATACCTGACGATGGTGTCAAGATGTAGTGGAAGTTTTTGTTGACAGATCTCCAAGTGCTTTCGTGATCTGTACGCAGCCTCACGTTCAATCAGCTTAGCAGTTCTCTTACTGTTCCACAGCTCTTGACCGTAAGCGGCAAATAGCACGTGTCTACCACTGAAGTACAGAACCTTGTAAA
>JBJFHK010000298.1:0-4607 GCA_051893535.1 Eubacterium sp.
AAGCGTGTCTTTGATATCCATCTCAACCTCAGCGTATGCCAAAGGGATAGGATCACCGATTAAGTCATATATTTCTGTTCCGTAGTTCGCGTCATAAATTGCATATTCTCCCCGGGCCGTCTGCAGCATAATGTAGACCGCCTGCTTTACGGATTCCACATCATCAATTACCGGCATTGCCGATATCGTATGAGTTACCGGGTCCAGTTTGTAGGTAAGCCCGGGAAGCTGAGTTTCTTCAGCCGCATCAACCTGATCAGAATCTTCATCATCCGTCCAGTCATCATCGATTGGCAGTTCTTCATAAACAGGTATCATTTCTTCACCACCTTATCTACTATCAGGAACCTTTGTCCGCCATGAGACTTGATCATCACGACAGAATCTCCGGTCTTTATCTGAGCCGGAAACGTGTATGTATCGCCGTGGGTATCGGTAAATTTATGCTCTTTTGTTTTCCACTTAAATGTATCCGTGATAACCAGAAAATCATTATCAAGAATAATTTTGTCCCACTTTATCTTTAAAGGAGAAAGTGACTGAATCACGCCGTAAGTAAAATCAGAAGGTTTCTGCGCTTCAGCACAGTCACGGCTTATTTTCTTTATTGCATTATGCAGGTCGTAAATATCCGCTATGACAACCACTTCCCATCTTTAATCTTGCCGATGACTTTCAAATCCATCGTATGGATACCGTCTTCAAACTTATGTGTGACAGTGTCCACGACAACATTCTGATAGATTGATGTGTCATTCAGCTTCATGCCGACATAGATCGTAGAACCACCGCGAACACTGAAATCACCGATGCAGTCCTTCAATTCGAGTTTATGCTCAATTTGGCCGTAAGCCTGCTGCAGCACTTTTGCTCTCTGCATAATCTCTGCTGTACTAGTTCCGTCAGTTTTATCAACATAAGTCAGAAGGCCCCATTTGGCCTGCCTGCCTGTTGCATTTCGTATCCATACTTTTCTTGTACCGGTTTTAGAGTCGTCTTTGTAAAGCATGATGCAGTTATATACATTGTCATCAATGGATGCCGTATAGGAATAGTCCTGCATCTGCTCAACGTCTATGTAAATCTTCGTCTCCATACTTGCAATCGACTGCAGGCAGATGTATCCGCAATTGTCATAAACCGTATACAGCGTTCCGCCTTTTGCCGCAGTCAACGTCTGGTAATGACTGATCATGTCAAACAGTGTGCCGTCTTCCATTCTGGAAGCAATCAAAGTTTTTGTGTTCTCAATTTTCCCTGTTTTGAGTTTATAACGCTTGCACAGCCGCGTAAGCATCTGCGAGAATGTGCATTTCTTGAACTTGATTAAATCCTTGTTCTTGAAATACCTTGTCTGATCGTAATAGGTCAGGGACATTCTCCCGTCCGCAGTCTCTTCAAATTGGAATAAAAACCCCAGAAACACGTTCTGTCCATTGAACCTGAAACGCACGGTATCGCCCATAGATACCCTTAATGGGTCATTTGCACGTATGACGGTGGTTTTGCCCTTGCTGTCAGTTACTTTTTCCATGTTACGGACCACCTTGAACGTCATTTTCCCCGGTGAATCACAACGTACCCATTCAATCTCTATCGCTCCATCTATGACCGGTTCAAACAGCTTATGTCCATGCTGCATAAGCACTTCAACACCTGTTTTCTCTACTCCCGGGTAACGATAAAGGGCAGTCTGGTTTCTGTGTACCTTCTTGTTTTCAACCTTCTTGACCTTAATCTTTGTGATAGGCTTGTTCTTTGCCTTGGAACTTGATGTTGATTCTTCTTCATAATCCCAGTCAGAACCGTTCGGATTGCCGCCGGTGTATTTGTGGAACTTTGCATAATACTTCTTGCACTTTGCCCATCGTGGATTCCACCATCCTGCTACTTTCGAAGAACCCCCATACTCATATGTGTCCATGAATATCGCAAGGGCTGTTGCAGGGTCTTTTGAGTGCTTGAAACTGCTCGATTTTAATTTTGCATATCCTCTATTGTGGTTGATCTCATAGAAAAACCATGCCATTTGTCCTTTGACAGTATGATAGCTGTACTTCGGATGTGTCTTGAAAAAATTAAAAAAGTTTGTTCTCCTCGGGCTTCCCGGTGTATTTGTCCACTGGCATAAGCCGAACCCTCCATCTGACGTGTTTTGAGCCGTCAGCCTGAATCCTGACTCACATGCCATACAGCCCAGTACAGCGGAAGCCGCTGCCGGTGAATATCCGTGAGCCATAAGAATACGCCATACAGCCCCCGGAACACCGCCGCCCTTCAGGACTTTGCCTGTGCTGTGCTTCGTCAACTCCTTCAGATATCCGCCGGTATACTTGCCGGCACTGTCTTTGTAATTTACATACTTCAAAGGATTCAACGGAACCCAGTTGTGACGGATTTCAAAATGCAGATGTGGCCCGGATGCATCGCCTCTGCCAGGGTCTCCTGCCTTACCGCCTGATACAGCAATCTGCTGTCCTGCGTTTACCTTCTGCCCTTTCTTCACTTTGAAGTGAAGCAGATGCATGTAGAGTGTAAGCCATCCGTTGCCGTGATCGATATAAATGGTATTGCCGGCATACTTGTTGAGATATCCTGCATGTGTAACTTTCCCGGAGCGTGCAGCGTATACAGGGACATGCGTACATGTAATATCAATTCCCTGATGCGGATGGCTTCGCCCTGCAGTAGCACCAAATCCGCTGATAATGTGTTTATATGAGCCCGAGACAGGCCATACCCATTTACTCATATGACCGCCTCCTTATTTCTTCTTTGTTGATTTTGTTGCTTTCGGGCTCCATGTCGATTTCGGGAAGTAAATCTTTGTCCCCGCAGGAAGCTGTTTTGTCGCCCAATCAGACGTAAGGCCGCCCCATTTAATTTTCATCTTCTTTGCCGCGGCCTTAAGTGATGCAACATTTCTTTTATCCTGAAGAACTACGTTTGACCATGTATCGCCATAGCCATAAGCACCCTTACAGAGCGTCCACAGGCATGTAGTTTTGGTTTTGCCGCTCTTTGTCTTTGTGGCCTTAACCTTTGCGCTGGCCTTCTGTTTTTTCTTCCTTTTGCGCTTTTTGCCCTTTGAGATTTTCGTGATTGCTTTTGATTTTGACCCGGTCGATTTATTCGTACTCTGAATCTTGATCGTCTTGGTTCCCCAGTCACGCCACTCTTTAAAAGAGCATTCAGCAACCCAGTCATACCCCTCTTCGGCATCTTCTTTGATTGTATAATCCTCTAAAGATACCTGAATTGCGTAATTGTCCACAGCTTTCTTTGTCACGCCTTTGATATATTTATCTATTTTCTTTTCGTCTATGTCCGGAGTTTTCATACCGAGCATTTTTGCTACAATCAGCGCCAAAAGACCCTCAGCAACATCTATTTCGGCATTTTCAGTAGCATTGTCAATTTTGTCCGTCTGAACCGTGCCGACTCCGTCAAGTTCGCGGATGATAACCAGGTCGAAACCTTCCTGACTTTTCATCTTCTTGCATTCTTCAAGTTTGTCCAGATACACCTGCGCACTCTGAAAACCTTCATCGCCATACTGTGCCCAAGGATATTTCACGTTAGGAAGCCGCAGATCCATTTCAATGTCGGTTAATCCGGCTTCTTTCAGCATGTTAATCTGATGACCGGAAGCAAGGTCAATTGTCTCGTTCCGGCCATTAATCTTTGTGTCGATAGTCGGTGGAGCAACTGGAAACAGTAATCCGTCAATGTAGATTTTATACATCTTATGCCCCCTCCGCTGAAGTGTTTGCTACCTGAGTAAGTCCGTTAGTAATCTTTGTTACAGCGACATCAACAAATTTATCGATATCACGGTCATCATTGATAACATTTTTCATGCCCTTCATATCCACTGACACCTGAATGTTGTTCACCTTGTTCAGAGCGGCCTTTTCAGCGAGTTTTCTGATCAGCGACAAATCCGATGCGGCAGACTGAACTGCATTTGCGGTCTTGTTGTTCTTCTTTGCTGATTTCTTTTTCTTTGAAGATGAACCCTTGCTCCCTTTGGACCCTTTACTGCCCTTAGAACTTGAACCGCTTCCGTTTCCTGCGTTCAGTGCTTTCTGTGCTTTCTGGGCCTGCTTCATGTATTTGCTCATGTCTACGGCCTTTGTGGTCTTGGTATGGAACACTTTTGACCAAAGCTTATCCCCGACTGCTGCGCCTGCAGAATAAGCCGCTTTAGCCCAACCGGAGGAGAAGTTATATCCCTTGCTGTACATGCTCCATTCGCTCTTCGCCGCGGATGCTACAGACTGATATTTCTCTTTGTTGTGTCCTGCAGCCGCCGCTTTTGCCCTGAAACTGCTTGCCTCCGATCTAAGTCCGCCGACATCAATCTTTACGAATGGCAGTTTGTTCAGCATGGACGCGATACTCGCAATAACAGACGTTGCTTCCGCTTTCAGGTTCTCGAACTTCTGGATAATCCCCTGAATCGCGTTGTGGAATGCCGCGTGCATATTATGAGACACTGCCATACATCCTGCCGCGATGGATGCTAACCCTGCGGCAAACAGATGCACCAGATTCGAGAAAAATGCGCCGATAACATAGATGACTCCAACTACAACACCGCCGAC
>JBJFHK010000298.1:4707-22100 GCA_051893535.1 Eubacterium sp.
TTTAACTCGTCTCCACGCAGTACACCGGATGCCATAGCCTGAGACAGCTGTAACATTGCCGCGCTTGCTTCCGAAGTGCTTGCACCGGATATCTTCATTTCTTTCTGAATCAGTGTGGCAAAGCCGACAGCCTCCTGTGAACTCTTGAATGCGTCTTTCGCGTTTGTTCCGAATCTGCCGACTACCTCAGCCATCGTGTCAAAAGAACCTCTGGAAGACTGGGCCGCCTCATATACCTGCCCCATCAACTGATCAGTTGTCTGCAGTCCGTCATTCATCAACGACAGACGCGCTCTGGCATTAGCAAAGTTATCCGCCATATTCAGAACAGCTTTTGCACCCTGCAGTCCGCCGTAAGCCGCTGCAAGCCCAGTCAGTTTCCCCATTAATCCGTCAGCCAGTGTAGTCTGTGTGCGGATTGCATTACTTTGACTGTTCTGCGCGTTCTTTGCGGCTTCAATTTCCTGCGTGTATTCGTTTAACTGCGTCTTGGAGACTTCAAGCATTCTCTGGGACTCGAAAAGAGCTTCTTCATCGAACATTTGTCCGGATGCAGTATTCGCCGTTCTCATTGCTCCGATCAGGGAATTTGTTGACGCAATAATAGCCTTAATAGGTCCGCTCATGCGGTCTGCCAATGTAACTGTAGTTGTAATTCCTGCCATTATTTCGCCCTCTCTATCTTCTTCTGCTCTTTCTTCTCTTCATCTACCCGGATATCAATTGCGGCCATAATAAAAGCCTTTTCCCTCTGCGGCAGATTCAGAAAATCGTGAGGAAGCATGTGGAACTGATGCAGGCAGTAATAGCAATATGTGCTTTCACCGTCTGCCTTGATTAGTTTTTTGCCTTTTCCACGTCGTCATTGATATCGTCAAATCCGTTGAACGTCTGCAGGAACTCACCGAACTTATTGAATTCACCCGGGTCATCAATCATCTTCGTGATCAGTGCTTCAGCGCTCTTTACTCCGTAAGAGTCCTGAAGTTCTTTGTTATTCAGGTTAGGGAACTCAACGCTTCTGCAGATTAACAGCGTCGCGTACTTCGTCGCGTTCAGTTTTGTGCGGAACATATTCGGCTTGCCCGGAATCGGGACTTCTCTTGTGCATTCGTCCGTGATCTGGTTGTTCTGGTCTGTAGTAAGCGGCCGGATTGTCCACTCAAGCGGTTTGCCGCTCTTATCGCAAAGGCTCTTTGTTGCGGCATAAGTTGTATTTTTACGTTCTTTCTTGTTTGCCTTCATAAACAGGCTAAGGTCTGACATTTAAATCCCCCTTTCGGAAAAAAGACGGGAGCATAAAGCCCCCGCATAATTGGTTATTCCTGCATACCATCAAGCATAGTGAAGCTCGTGGACAGCTTGACATCTTCAAAAGTGAAGTCCATATCTTCATCAAGATAATCGTCACTGTCTGCATCGAATTTTGCAAGCGTTGTTGCATCAAAGTTGCAGTCAATCAGCGTAACATCCTGAGTGCCTGCTGCAGAAGTCGGGTCGCTATTAATGATCTGCATGTCAAAATAGAAATCCTGACCGGTCTTAATAAACTCGATGACCTTCTCTCTGAAGATAGAACTGTTGAAATGGAATGTTGCAGAACCGGAACCTTCCCACGATGTACTCTTGTTTCCTTTTCCGGTCTTTCCCAGAATTGGAACCTTGGTCTTGTTCTTGTCCACGGTTGCTTCAACCTTGATCGCGTTCATTGCGTTGTATCTTTCATCACCGATAGTGATAAAGCACTGCGCAAGCGCTCCGGAGATAGTGTCCGGCGCTCTCATTACTCTTGCATCCGCCATTGTTTACCTCCTTTACGCTACTACTACGGCCATATAGAGTTTTGCCATAGCATTCGTTACTGTAATGTTGTCCCCGACTACTACAGAGTGCTTTTCATCGCCCTTGGAAACAGTGATATCTGTATCCTTAAAGCCTTCAATCGCTCTCAGCTGAGTCAGCTTGTCATGATACTTGCAGAGGTCTACCCACAGTGCAGAACGTCCGGCTTCATCGTTAGGAACCTTGCCCAGATATTTATTGTTGAACAGCGTTGAAATATCGTTGGCAATCTGATCGATAACTCTGATTGTCTGGTTGTCCTGGAATACTGCGCCCTTGGTCTCTGTGAGTGTTGTGAGTGTGTTAACGTCCATAAGAATACGGACTTCATCGCCTACTCTGTGGAACATGAGTTTTCCGGCCTGAAGCGCATCTTCAAGCTGAGACTGCGTGTAATCCACGTTAATCTCATACTCTCCATCGTAGGTCTTGTTTGTGCAGGATGCATTAACAGCACAGCCAGCTTCTGCTCCTGTGGTCCAGTAAACCAGATCGCACTCTGTACCGTCCGTAACGTTATTCTCCACGCTGATAACGCCTTCGTAGTCCGCAGCATACTTGTATGTAACAATCTGGAACTTCTTTCCAACCTGTTCTCTCATGCGCTTCTCATAGGATACCGCAATCTTCTTGACTGCATCATCCGTAGACGGGATACCCATCGTATTGAATGCGTAGGACTCCATAGCGCTGAAATAGTTGTTCCAGTTCTCTGTAGTTACATCACTGTTTGTTCCGTCTGACATCGGCAGAGAAGACGCGGCCTTCAGTGTCGCGGTCTTGTCGTAGGCAATGAAATCGTTGTCCACAAGGTCTGCAGCAGTCTTGACCGTCTGATGGTCAATCGTCTTTGCTCCCATGTATGCAGTTACATCAAACTTGCTTGAATCATCCACATTCGCTTCTACGGTAATCTTGATATCATTTCCGCGTGTGCCCGCATACTTCGCCTTGCCAAACAGATTGGAAGCCTTTGTTCCTGTTCCGTTCAGTCTGTAGAAATATACCACCTGCGCATTCTGAAAAATATCTCTGATCGGCTTGAGTTCGTCCGAATCGTACTCATAACCAAACAGATTGAATGCATCACGAGTAAAGCGCTCAACAGTAACGCGCTGTACGCCAGTTCCGCCCCAGTTAAATGTAAGCGGGATAGTCGCAATTCCTCTGTCTGACAAAGTCGCGTCTGTGTTGGCACGTGAGATAAAGTTAATGTACGCTCCCGGCAGAATCTTGTTCTGGGAAGTCCATACGCCTCCACCTAAAGCCATTAGTCCACCTTCCTTTTAAGTTCGTCAGCAATGCGCTTTTTAGCTTCAGCAATGGACAATTCAGAGCCATCGTCAACAAGCGCATCAATAATATCCCGGTAGTCAGCAAACATCTTTGACTTCACCAACTGACCTTTTGTAAATTTTGTATCCGTGACAGTTTCCGCTGTATCTGCAGCAACTGCCTTGTTCTCGTTATCCGGCATCGTTTTCATCTCCTTCATGAACGGCAACATCTGAAGTCTGCGTCTGCATCTTATCCGCAGTCTGAATCTCTTCATAGACCATAAGTTTATATGTGACTGTGACCGTCAGAAATCCGTCTGTAATCTCCGCATTATAGTCAGTGCCCTCTGCCTTCTGTCCATTAACTTCAATGTACGTAAGGATCTGTTTCAGCCGTTCTGCGACCGCCCAGCATTCTTCTTTAGCGTTTCTGTAATCACTCGGCATGTACTGAACGCTGAAATTATGCGTTCTAATCCACCGGTTATACAGACCGCGCTTTGAAGTGACTGTAAGAACAGACACGAAAAAAGAGCCGGGATTGAATCCCTGCTCTACTGTATCCGTGTACACTGGATGATCATCGCCGAACGAGGAGGAAATCGCACTGCAGACACCATCGAGAACATAGTTAATGTTTACTTCGCTCATTTAATATTCCTCAGTGCCTTCTCAAACCTTCTGCGCACCACTTCATCTGCTTTATCCTGAACTTCTGTTTCGGACTTTGTCATAATGAACTGCCCGTCTACCCATGACTTGACAAGCCTTCTGCCTTTGCCGTCATCGCCTAACCCCGGAACAAACTGTCCCGGATGCTGACGGTGTCCGTACTCGACATAAGATGCATACTCGACCGGATTTGTCAGTGAAATCTGGTACTGCCGCGGCGTGAAGGCCATCTTCCTTTCAGGATTCTGCCAGCCGCGTTTCAGTGTGCCGCCGGTCTTCGCCTGGGCTTCATTGTAAACTCCAGTCGGAGTCCTTTTGACGGCCTTTCTTAAGAACCGTCCGCAGAGTTCATTTACGCAGCTAATAGCAATCTCAGATTCAGCTTGATCGAATGCGAGAAGTGAATCACGGAAAGCTACAAGTTCGCTGTAATCTACACTCATTTAATCCACCCACTTTTTGACCGGAACGACCGGAAACTCCTGATGCTGTGTAATCGGATATACACCCGGCTCACCGGACCGCTTGAACGTAAATGTCCGCCCTGCATGAGTCACTTCAATCTGTGAACCTGCGTTAATCTGTACGCCTGAATCACAAAAGAGCTGCGCACTCTGAACGACCTGCGCAACATTCTGTGACGTGTCCGTAATGGAAAGCGATGAAAACGACAGCCTGCAGGGCTCGTTTTCGACCTTTACAGCGAGTTTCTGTCCGGTTGAACCATTTGCCCGTTTATAGGACTGCATCTCATACACGGTCATTTTGTCCGTCCACAGCGTACGTATCATATCAGCGGCGCTCATTTGAACACCACCCGTCTGTACCTGTTCAGCGTTTTCACATAGTCCTTTAACACGGAACTCGTGAATGTCTCATCGTACGTTGAACCGTATGAAATCGAAGTATCGCCTTCAGACAGTGAATTCACACGTCCGGAAACGCTCTCCGACCCATACGATTCATTTCTGCACAAATCGACCGCCATTCTGATCAGCGTGTTCTGCAGGCCGCCCGGTATGTCATCGATATTGCAGTAGTTCAAGATGGCTTCCTTGGCATCGTCAATAGCAAATGATATCTGCAAATCTTTACTGGTATCCGTAACGCCTAGCAAAGCCTTTACTGTATCCAATTCCGCCATAATTACTCTCCTTATGGAAGTTTGTGCTTGAACTCTACGATTCTGATCTGCTTTGGCTCATATACCGGTTTCCAGTTTGCAGGGTCAGCAAATTCTGTGCGGCTCGGTCCTTCTGTATGAACGCACTTTGCATTTGTCCAGGAAATCCCACGTGGATGCAGAATGTATGTCTTTCTGTTGATCAGATAGTCCGTACCAGAACCGTACTTCTTGTCTCTGTCTGTCTCTGTCGGTACAAATCCAACCGGAGAACCGTTACCCAAAGCAATAGCACCATCGCCAAACAGATAAGTTGTGTATACTCCGTTGCTAGCCGGGCATCCGTCATCAACGATGACTCTCTTTCCCTGATATACGTTGAAAGCAACATCACTGGACGGCTGAACAGTCTCAATGAGGTTCTGCTTCTTCAGCGCAGCCTGTGTCGCCGAATGCATAACAATACCTGTAAGCTGAGTCTTTGCATCGCCCAGAAGCTGTTCAGCATCAATAAATGCGGAAGCAGACCACTGAGAAGCATTGCCGGACTTTGTGGAAATATCCAGAATGTGATCAGCCATAAGAGTCTGTGTCTTGGAATCAGAAGTTGTAGTGCTGCCGAAAATTCCCTGCAGCAGTGCGATCAGTTCCTTCTGCATGTCTCTAGACCAGAAGGAAGCTACAAGGTCTCCGATAATTGCTGTAGGGTCAGAACCGGAAAGTGCGGCGGACAAATCCGTAGCGCTCCACATCTTGGCTCTTCTCAGTACTACAGCCATATCTTTACTTGCTTTAATTCCGTCCGGCGTGAGGGCCTGTCCCTCTACAATCTGCTCGGATTCTCCGCTCAGATCGTTCCAGAACGGCATATTTACTACCGGTGCATCCTGAGACGCAAGCGCATCAAAAGCGGCGTCATTCTGGACAATACCGGACTGTACCATAGCGGAAAGCTCCATAGTCTTGTTTGTGACATACGGATTAAACAGCTCAGGTACAATTACGTCTGTTAATGTTGTTCCTGCCATATTCTACTCCTTTACAGTTTAATTCCGGCTTCTGCCGCAAGTTCGCGTGCATGTTCCGGATTTTCCTTGAACAGTTTCGTCTGTGCGGTAAGGTTAAACGACTCTTTAGCAAACGGATTTACCGCAGGCGTTCCGTTGCCTGAATGCGGATTATAGCCTGTTGGCTCCTGCTTGAACAGGTGCGCCATATTGCGGTCTTCCTTGTATCTGCCCGCAATTTCAGCAATGCCGACCGGATTTCCTTCTGCATCAAATGTGAATTTATCAAGTCCACCTTCTTTGTAGATCAGATAGTCCGGATCAACGCAGCCTTCTTTTGAGATTGCATCTTTCAAGGTATACGTTCTCTGAAGGTCGATACCTTTCTTCTGGGATGCTTTTAAATCCTCATTCAGCTTGCTAATCTGGTTCTGAAGTTCTTCGTTGTCTTTGTAGTCTTTTTTCAGGCTCTTAATGGTCTGAGACTGCGTATCAAACTGTTCCTGAAGCGTCTGTTTCTCACCCTCAAGTCTCTGATACTTTTCCTTAGACACATAATTACCTTCGGACAGATCGACAAACCGGATTTTCTCCAAATTCTCTTTGTCTTTGTTAACCTCGTCAATCTTGGCTTTAACCTGTGCATAAAGGTCATCGCCTAAAAGCTGTTCAAGATTCATATTACTACCTCCGTTTTAATCGCGCGGAAAGCGCACAACAGTTTTATCAGCCTTGTCGTTGGCTACACGTCCGGCAGTTTATATGCCATGCCAGGGGCAATAAAAAGTGCCGCCAGCGTGCAATGCTGACAGCACTAAAAAACCGACCCGAAGGCCGGTTTGCAAACGATTTTTAGTTTATCCCTCGATCAGGAGTTCCTTGGCTTGATTATCCAGCTTGACCTCAAAAGTCCATGTCCCAAAGTCTTCATCGACTTCCAGCAGCTCTGCATTGTTCATATACAGGCGCTCATACTGGCCGTCTGGTCTCTGAATATCTGCTGTCAGATCGAAAGATGATACATTCTGCAAGTACTCATCATCAATTTCTCTGGTGAATGATTCCGTATCGCAAACAGTTAGGTATATATGCCGCTTTACATACTTTGGGGTGGATCCGAGCATCTTTGGAGTGTCTTTCTTCTCGATGTAATACTCGATCCGAACATTGCAGTCGGCAAGCTTGAAGCGCTGTGGACCAATGACCGAATAGACAGCGCCATCATTGATATTCCATGTTTTTACCAGAGTCTTCTTAACCATTGCCAACTCCTCTTCTTCCTCTTGTTACAGCAGATTGATCAGCCTGGAGAGAACCGTCTGGAAAGAAGCCCCAATAGCGTTTTTTACTTTCGCCATCATGGAATTCTCTTCCAAAAACTGTACTCCTTCCATAGTAACGCTTGGATCCGGTCCGAACTTTATCCCATCATGCACTCCAATAGAATTAATAATATAGATATCCTTGACATAACCGTTCTCGACCAGTTCTACCATAATCTTTTCCCAGTATTCTTCCGGGATAGAGAACATCTCACACTCCCATGAGATATTCTCTGGATTCGGTTTCTTTCCCCGCTTCATACATTCATACAAATAAGAAAGAATCTTATACATGATAACAAACATATCATCTCTTGCCATGTTTGTTTTCCCCTTTACCCAAGAAAGTTCTGCGCCAATAACTGATCATAAAGGTTCTGTAACTGAAGTCCTGTCTCGTTGAGAAATTCGTAATCTTTATCAAACCCGACTTCTGTTATTTTATCATCCAAATCCTCAAGTAAGGTATCAATGTCATAATATTCCTTCCCGAGGAATTCCGATATTTTCTTTTTTTGTTCAGTTGATACCTTTATCATTTTCTTCTCCCGTGAGGGTTAACCTGGATAACCATTCCAGTGTCCGGGTTAACAGTAACCATTGCCGAGCGCGAAATGAACCGCTGGCTTTTCTTTCCGTCTTTTCGAGTTTTAATAGCTCCGACTTTTGATGTATTTGATTTAAGGGTCTCTATGACATCCTCAACCCCAACACCACTTCTTCGTTCTTCAACTGATCCTAATACTCTGGCAACACAATGTTTAGAGCATCCGGTTATCTTAATTCCATTTGATGTTACAACGTCCTTGAGGCCATTTTGTAATTGGTTCTCTGTTTTTTCAAACAGGTCGAACGTTGCCAAAGGTGTAAGTTCTCCGGTATGTATCATACGTTTATAGGCGTCAAAACTCGACTTTCTGTTTTTATTATATTGTATCTTACGATATTCTTCAATGTCCGGTGTATTACTTCCTAAAATTCCTTTTGCTTCTTTATAGCTTCTAATTATTGAATGCTCTGGCTCACGAACATATTTGCCTTTCCACTGCTTATAGGTTGTGCTTTCCGAAACATAATAGGTCTTTCCGCTTTCCGGATCTCTTGCTGCTCTCATGCCATCGTCATCATCGTCGTAATATGGGACAATAACGCAGCGACATCTTGGATGAAGCGGAGGAACGTTGACGCCCGGATCTGCCTGCTTTATAGGGAAGACATATCCGTCCATATCTCCGCAGACATCGCATGTATGAGTGTCTAGCGTAGAGACAAACTCAATCTTTTCTACATCCATACTGCTGAAACTATCCAACGCAGCCTTGGTATGAAAATATGCCTGTTCCGTTTGTACCAGCCTTGCAGCAGCCGCTTCTTTGTTCTTTACGTCCTTCTTAACGTACTTGACCATCGATGCAATAGCTTCGTCTGGTTTGCCGCCCCTGATCGCCGTTCTGGTGAGTTCTTTGTGCAGGTTGTTCACCATTGCCTCTTTGTTTTCCCAGATGCGATCAGAGAAATTTTTCCCATCCGCCGCCCACGGTTTGCTCGCTACACTGTCCAATACCCTGTGATTAATAACAGGCACTTTTTTTCTAATGCCGAAGCCATCAGAAAGCATTGATGCAGTGTTATATATACCGTCCTTATACACTTTGTGGACCATGTCATCCGTAAGTGTATGATAGATAGCATATGCAGTCTCAAGTGAATTCTGTGACTCGGTTTTCAGCGCTTCAAGTTTTCTGATATGAACTTTTGCGCTTGCATTCTCAAGTTCTTTTATCCACTTCTGATTGACCTGATTTTCACGGCCTTTCTCTATGTACTGCCAGACGGTCCAGTGAAATTCATCGAGTTCATCATCGTCTAACAGCTTCATTGCATCAGCCATTGAAATTTCATTATTTACAGCAATCCTGCGATACCATTTATCTATTTCAGACTGCAGTTCGCGTTGAGCCTGAGTGAATGCTTCTTCAACCTGGTTATAGGTATCAATTCCTGTCTTGTGAGACGCTTCCTCAAGCTCAATCGCTCTCTGCTGCCAGTATTTACTGTTCCTCACCTTCGTCCGCTTCATCGTTCACTTCCTCTTTTTTCTTAGGGAACGCATTAGCGTACTGATTATTCTCTTCTTCGGTCTGTTCGTCCTCTTCCTCCATCTGCTTCAGTTCTTCGTTCACATCGATAACAAATGGATGATTGGCAACGATGGTCCGCTTACTGATAACGCCAACAGACTCTCTGCAGATGGATGCAATCTCCTGATCGTTCTGAATTGCGGTCCGCTTCCATCTCTGCTGAATGTTGCCTGCAGCCTGACCATGAAATGACAGAATTGCACGGACTAACTTATTAAAACCCAGAGTGAATTCTGCCTGCATGAACCCAGTCTTCATCTCAAGAAGTGCGTACATGAACTTCAGCGCAACACCAGACTGATTACCAAAGTTTTCAGGCCGCGGGTCAAATCCCATACCCTGTTCAAATATAGCCTTGCGCGTTGCTTCCAGCACTGAATTGCGCGCTTCAATCGGTATCTCGATAGAAATCGTTGAGACTCCCGGAGAGCCCTCTGTTTCATCCAGTTTGATAACCTTGTATTTCTTCAAGTCGGACATGAATCCGTTCAGATCCGTGCCGCCATAACCTGAAAGAACAAAGATTAATTCCTGGATATCATCAAGATCGTTAATGAACCCGGAGTATACTTTGTCGTACACATCAATCAATCTCTTGATATTCCTGAGATCGTTCGTGTGTGTATTATTGTTAAAGAACGGAATGAAAGGCACGTCACCTAATCCGTGAACATACTCTGAATACGGTTCGCCGGTCATCGGATTAGAGAACATATCATAGATAGACAAGCCCTCATTCACGGTATCCGTAGTCCTGCGACGGAATGCCTGACATTCCTTGTCTGTCCAGTACTCATAAACGATATAAGCTTCTCCGTCTGTTTCATCAAGCATTTTATAGCTTCTCAAGACAGCCAGAAGCCTTTCATCCAAATCATCACTGAATATTGGATATACCTGTTTGGAATCTACTACAGCCCACCGGAACGCACCTTCTTCGTCTCTCCAGTAATGCACCCAGCCGACACCTGTATTTGCTGCATTGATGCACAGATCCATGCAGTTCTTTATGTAACGGTCTCCCAAAGTATCTGCAATCAGTTTGTTTTGTCCCTGGTTGCCAACGTCAAAGGTCGGCGGCGTTGTAAATGCGTATGCCGCCTTCTGGTTGACCAGAAGGCCGTGAAAGTTCCGCGGGATACGGTTGTCTGCGTTTCTTAAAGGCTGATCATCTTCATTCTTCGGTTTTTCTTTATATAAAATGTCCGCATCGTTCAGGTAATACCGCTCGGCTATGCTCGCGTGCAGAATAAATTCGCTCTGCATGGATTCATGCCGCTGAATAATGCGTTTCATTGTATCAAGTTCCATAGTTTACCTCAAAATAGACACTGAGCCGCTGCCTTTGCGGACAATTGTGTAGCAGAAATATCTCATAGCATCCATAGCATGATCGAACTGCTTGATCGGTTTATCTTCTCCGCGTTCGACCGCTTTCTCATCCCATACATAAGAACGAAACTCCCGGATCAGATTCGTGCAGCCATCAGAGAACGCAATCTCATCCTCGTTCAGCAGTGTGGCCACGTAGCGAATTCCGTCCAGCACATCATTCTTCGCTTTCTTCACTGTGAACCCATGCTTCCTGAGTTCTGCAATAAACGATGCCGCAGACGGATCGACTACTATGCTGATTGGCGAAATACTGCCCAGCCACATCCGCAGATCCTCTGCATATTCGCTGTCTGTTTTCTGTCTCTTGCTGTTTCTGCCATCGTAGTAATACTCACGAATAACTGTCCATTTGCCGTCGACCTTAGCCCACAGCAGGAACACTGTTGGGTTCTGCGTTCCATAGTCGCATGACACATACATCCGCCCGGAAGGAACTGCCCGAAAAGCCGGCACGACATGACGCTTTTCGTCGAACATGTCGTAGATGAGGCCTTCAGCAGCTACCCACATGCCTAAAATATAGCGTTTAAAAAAGACACCGGAGTACATGCCCCGGTATCTCTGCTTAATCTCATCCGACAGAGACAAATTATCATCCATCGTAAAATGGAGGTATATCAAATTCTTCTGCTGCCGCTTGTCTATCCACTCTTTCTTGAAGAAATGGTTAGGCCCTTCCGGGTTACAGTTAAACCACCATTTTGACCCTTCTACGGAGCATCTGGCTGTTGCCTGATTGACAAATGACTCAGGCATCAGCGCAACCTCGTCAAAGAAAGCTCCAGCAAGAGTGATTCCCTGAATCAGATCCTGCGACCTCTCGTCTTTTCCGCCGAACAGGTAAAAATAATTTGTCCTGTTTCCACGCGTTACCACCAGCAGATTGTCTGCCCGGTGATCAGTGATTCCATAACCCCTGCCTTTCAGCATCAGCTTCAGAACCATCAGCACATTGCGTCTCAGCGACCCGATCGTCTTGCCACACAGAGCGAAATTCTCGTTATTAAACCGCTCCATCGCCCACATAACAAAAGAGAGCGACATGCAGACCGTCTTGCCCGATCTGATCGCTCCATCCGCTATTATGCCATTCTTCCTACTGTAGCTGTCGTTCATCCACCAATTCAGGACCATGCGCTGCCGTCTTGAAAACGGCCTGAAGCGGAATGCCAATGCTTTATTCTGGCGGGGCATCGTCTTCCCCCTTCCAGTCATCATCAGCGGAATCCTTCAGCGCGTCCAAGAAGCCGTCATCCTGACTTTCTTCAGCAGTTCCTTCAAGCGCCCGAACCTTGGCTTTCAGCACATCAATTTCAGCTTCAAGTTTTTCTCTCTCCAGCTGTTCGCTCTTTCTGATTTTATCATTGTCATACAAACGGCGAACCAAATCACCAGCCTGGCTGTTCCCGTTTGCCGCAGCCACAACCATGCCGCCGACTACACTGAGCATCATCGTAATATCACTGTCGTCTATCTCAGCCAAGTTGAACCCGCCCTGCTCCAGTTTTTCTCTGCCGATCTCGTTGAGGGGCTGTTTCAGAACCATTCTGGTCATTTCCTGAAGCGACTTATTGCGACGTTTCGCTTTCCCTGAAGCAATACCGCCTTTATGTCCGGCTCTCGCCGCTTGTTCCCCGCTTTTGAACTGAGTCTTCTTTCCTTTTTTTAAGTTTTCCTCATTCGCCATTCCCTCACCAACTCACCATCACAGGTGCACCCGCCCAAGCGTAAATGCAGGTGCACCAGGTAACGAAAAGCCCTGTTGGTTTCCTTGTAACCGCAAGGACACAAAGAGGCCCGCAAGCCGGTTCTGCCCAGCCCGTCCTAAAATTGATCATTGTTTCTGCGTCCGGCACTGCAGGCCCCTCGGTAACTATGCCGTACACAGGAGGTAAAACAGAAGCCGCATTACCGTTGCTCCGATTCCGCGGCAAAACAAAAGCAGGCCAAAATGCCTGCTTAAGCGTTATTGATTTTGAAAGGAGTTTCAATCCACGCACCCTGTGATGGGTGCGACCAAACATTGCTTTCTCTTCAACCTCTCGATCCACTTTACACTATATACTGGTACCAGGCGGCAACGGTAGGAAAAGTTTTGAAATTCAAAAGATTTTTTTCATGATGCGGTAATGTCTCAGCCTCGCTGTCCGTTCTCCGATGTGAAGAAGCGACGCAACCTCTTCCCACGTATAGCAATAGATATATCTGTATTCGAGAAGTTCCCGCTCATCAAGGGACAGATCGTGTGCGGAAAAGCATTTCTCGGCCTGGTTCTGCATCGCTCTGAGCTGCCGTTCTTCCTCCTCGATTTCATTCTCAAGATCAACGATCGTATCAGAAAGCACATTACTCCTGTCGATAACAGAGGTCTGCACGCGCTCTGTAGTCTGCAGAGCAGGAACGCAGGTGCTTTTTTCTCTGAGATAGTTCAAGCGTTCCAAATGTTTGTTGATCTGTCCCGCGAATATAGGTATTTCTCTGAGCTCTTCCTGCGTCATTCCATCACCTCTTTCTCCAGTTATTCCTTTTGTTAAAGCGTATAACTGCATCCTTGTGTCTGGCATTCGCTTCTGCATCTCCCAAGATCTGCTTTCGGTGTTTGGCAGCAAGATGATTGTGATAGTGCAGAAACGCCTTATAGTGAAGACATGTCGTGTGGCATATCTCAGAATGCAGGATGCATTTCTCGCAAGAGCACTCTATTCCGAACTGATCACTCATCTTTCCTGTTACCATCACATCTATCCGGAACAATCAGCTCATCTTTTGAAACCCAGAGCACGGTTCCTTCTTCTGCAGTCCTGACTCTGCGCATGTTGATTTCTTCAATGCCTTCTTCCGGGCAGTAAGATGCGCGGATAAATACCGGATCTCCATGTTTCATTTTCTACTCATCCCCCTCCATCTCTTCAATCTCATCAAGAATCTCCCTAAAAGCGTCAATCTGCCCATCATGAAAACACTTCATTCTGTTGCTGACTGGATGTTCTTCTCTCAGCATGTCAATGCGTCCTTCGATAAAATCCTTCAGGTATGCGATACTCTCTTCCATCATGCTCTTTACTCTCCCCATTTCGGCTCAAAATAATCAACACACTCCTTACTTCGACTGCACATATCCTCCCATGGCCTGCAAGGGTCATACTCTTCACACTCTCCTTCGATCCAGTGCTTGCACATAGGACAAGAGAAAAGGCTCTCGATATGCCTGATAACCTGTATCGTTCTGTTTATTTCCAACCGTTTATCTGTTGTCCCCGAGATTCTAGCCAGGTGCCAATATCTGCTCTTTAAATCGTGCTTCAGCATGTCAAGTTCTTTGCTCATCATAAATCCCCTCCAGTTTCTTTTTTGCCTTCATCTCCATCTAAATCTCTGACCATAATCTCCAGATCTCTTTCCAAAGTCTCCGCATACAGCTGCAAATCATTAAGATCTGAGACGATCGCATCTACTCTGCGGCGGACACTATCAAGCTTTTCTATTAATTCGGGCTCCCTATGTTTATCCCTGTCATTCAAAATTTTGGAGACGATCTGCCAGGATGCTACGGGGTTGTCCTCCCAGCGGCCACAAGAATCTGTAGGAGCAACCGACTCCGGCTCGTTTTTATACCTGTCAGGGAAGATGCACGTGCTGTCATATAACCGGAAGAATAAGCAGTTCCAGCATCTCTGATGTGCTTCATGATCTGTCATGCTCTATCTCTCCTCCTTTTTAATTCCTCAATTTCTTCGTGATTGATAGCAAGCTGCTTAAGCAAAATCCCTTTGTCCTGCTCCATCTGTTTTAATCTTCTGCTTATCTCTCTATGCAGAAAAATATCCGTGATAAGCGTTCCAACGATCAGAACAGCATAGATGACGTTGAAAATCACATAAATTGTATAAACCATCACATTTATCTCCTTCCAGTTGAGCCGAAGCCGTTTCTGTCCGGATTTCCCAGCGATTCAACTTCTTCAAACCTGATCTGCGGCTGGTTTCTCTGGATCCGGAACTGGCAGATCCGATCTCCGTCTTTGATGATGGCGTCTCTGATCGCAAACACGAACATTCCCCACTCATCATGATCTCCGCAGTAGCTATGGTCGATCACTCCGAAAGAATTGGCACACATAATCCCGAAGTTCTTGGCCATGCTGGAGCGCGGCGCAAGCACCGCCTCATATCCTGCCGGTAGCTCCATTGCAACCCCCAGTTTGATCAGCTTGATTTCGCCCTGTCTGATGGTATATGTGCCTCTGCAGTAAAGATCGATCCAGTCGCCCTGACTGACCTTCTTCGGCATATACTTTTCTCCGAATGTCTTGATTCTGATGGTGACGCCTTCCCCGTTCTTCTTGTGCATCCTTCTGATTGCCCGAATTGTTTTATCTGTCATTACTGATCCTCTCTTTCGTCCTGGTGGTTCTCCTTCATCCACTCTTCCAGCGTCCTGACTGCATCGATCCGGTCTGCAATCATGCGCTGCACAAACCTGAGCGACGTGATGGTCTTCTGCGGATCCTCTACACGTATCTGCTGACCGATGACTGCCTTTGTCAGCCGGATCACTTCATCCAGCACATTCATCAGCTCTATTCGTGCGTCATCGATCCCTTTTTCTTTTCCCTTTGTCATCTTCTTCCACCTCCACTCTATTCCTAATCTAATGCCATGCTAATCTGATTTTTATCGACCTTGTATTTATGATTCCAGGCGCATAGCTGCATATTTTCCTGCCTTGTAACCCACCTCAAGTTTTTTGGCCTGTCATCACTGTGATCTCCGTTGATGTGGTCAACTTCGCATTTCTCCGCTGTTCTGCCTTTAACCAGTGCGCAGGCAATTATCCGGTCTAGTCTCTTATGGATTTTCTTCCCATCGTGGGTAAACAATGTTACGGAGTTATACGGATATTTCCTCGATCTGCTCCACGACCCTTTTATCGGTTTACCGTGTTTGCTATGCAGTTTGCCATCTGTTGAGTCCACATACCACCTGTTAGGAGCGATATCTTTATAATCTTCAAGGCTTTCAAGAGGTATTTTCATCTCAATCCCTCCTTACACACAGATCACCGGTGGCTCCGGCAGGTCCACAATCGTCGGCCTCCAGAGATGCAGGCAGTTTTCCTTGATGTTGACGTACTTGCTCTTTCTCGGATGGAACTGAACGACCGCTTCGTCTTCATGAAAGAACTGATCTTTCAGCCAGCACATATCATTCCAGGTTGGAATCCCACCTGTGCAGATGGAAACCGAAACATGCTCCCATCCCATGCCATTGCTCCAGATAACAGACGCCTTCTTGTAGCCTTTCTTGTTAGAGGCCGGAATCTTTATGTATCCAGCCCCTCCGTCCGGTGTCTCGTATTCAATCTTCAGCGTTTTAATGTTCTTAATTTCCTGAATGGACTTCACTGCCTCCTCCTTTTCTTTCCGGGAACATCTCCGGATGGTTGTTGATGTATGTTTTGATCGCGGCAGAAGAAGGTACCGGACGTGATCCATGCTGCAGGTCATCGATGATATCGTCTATCTTCCAGCCGCCGCTCCACAAGGCCTGTGCCTTTCCGGTATCCCATGTCGGCTTTCTTCCGTGTCTTGCTTTCTTTTTATGCTCTGGCTCTGTCTCAGGCTCAGCTTCAGTCTCTGCTGGCTTGTCTTCAAGGTATGGTCCCAGCACTTCCTTTAATTCAATCTCATCCGGCGTGCTCTCGGCGATCGGTTCAGGGTCTTCCTTCGCCTGTTCTGCCTCTGCTGATTCGTCCTGTTCAGGGTCTTCCAGAGCGTCTTCCATTTCTTTCCGCGTTTCCACCAGAATCTCGTCCAGCTCGTCCACACGCTTCTCTCTTGTCTCAATCTCCCAGCCGAGATAAACCTGCGCTTTCCTGAGGTCTTCAAGGCCGCCTTTATGATCTGCCCGGATCACATATTTCAGGACGTTTCCCCGGCAGAATCCTTCGAACTTGTAGCTTCCCAGCACAGATTTGATAATGTCGATACTTTCAATGCCCTCAAGCCCTTCAAGATCGTAATGTTTCGGATGTCTTACGCTGTCACTCAACGATTTTCTCCTTTCACCTTATCCTTTAGAATCAAAATGGTACGTCCTCATCCACCGCCTCGAACTGTCCGGACGGATCAGAGTCTGATGGTGGTGCCTGCATGGTCTGCTGCTGACCTCCGGAAGCCTGCCTCTGCTGCGGCGGGTTCTGGTAAGTCGAGTTGTAATAGCCCTGCGGATCCTGACTGTAGCTCGGTGTCGGCTGATAATTGTTCTGATGGTGGCTCTGCCCTGTCTGCTGGCTGTTGTCGTTCCTCCACTCCAGAAACTCCACGCGGTTTGCCACGACATCCGTTGTATAAACGGTCTCTCCCTTCTGGTTCTGGTACTGCCCGGTCTGTATTCTTCCGCTGACCGCTGTCAGCATGCCCTTAAAGAGGTACCGCCCGCAGCTTTCTGCCTGTTTTCCGAAGACAATCACCCGCGGAAAGTCTGCCTGATGGTCCTCTCCCTTCTTTGCCGGACGGTCAATCGCAAGCGTAAAGCTCGCAACTGCCATATTGCCCGATGTGTACCGGACCTGCGGATCCTTCGTTAATCTTCCGATCAGCATTACGTTATTCA
>JBJFHK010000298.1:22200-23917 GCA_051893535.1 Eubacterium sp.
CTTTCGCATAAACTTTTCTCTAAGACCGCTTTTTGCTCCTTCTGGATGTATCTGTACTGGACAATTCCTTTGCCATCCATCCGGGCTTTTTCATTTTCCGCCTCATGGAATCGACATCGACGCCGTAGTCCTTCTTCAGGGCTTCACTGATCTCCGCCAGCGAAATATAGTCATCCAGCACACACAGGCAGTCTTCCAAGATGATTTCCGCAAGGTTCTCCGCCCTGCTCTTTCCGTCCTTCTGCTTCAGCCTCAGGTCTCCCCAGTGCTCCAGCACGGCATACACCGGGACCTCTGCCATCATGACAGTCATTTCGCTCATCGTCTTATGCTTTTCTCTCTGCAGCTTTCCTTTCAGTGTCTCTCTGACTCTCTTGTCGACAATGTCCTGAATCTGCCTCTCTGTCAGGTAGAATCGTCTCCCTTCCTGCCCTCTTCCTGCTCTGAGCATTACACGGCCTCCTTCCTGCCCTTGATCCAGCGCCTCCTGATCTCCTGCATTTCGGATTCTGTCGGCTCCGGAAGTTCTGCTCGTACTCTTTCTGCGTCTTCTTCCATCTGCATGGTGTGATCGATCTTCGGTTTTCCAAACTCCGGCGAAGGGAACAGCTGGTCGATGAGATTCCGGATGCCCTCCGGCATTTCTTTTCTGACACGGATCCGCTCCTTGATCGCCGGAAGAGCACGCATCATCTGGCCCCTGAACACGGTGTAGATCGTGTTTGGATCAAATCCGACTGCATCGATGGCTTCCTGCGAGCGCCAGTATTCTTTTCCGACCTCAGACAGATCTTCAAATCTGCGGTTTCCCTGAATAGCTTCCCAGCTTTCCCGTATATAAGCCTCATCTCCACCGCCCTGCATCGACTCGACGGCGATCTTTGCCTTGTCCAGGATCTCCGATGGTGTCGGCGGGAACTTGCTGGTCCTGATGTGCTGCTTCAATGCAAAAGCGGCAATCTCATCAGGGATATCACTCAGCACATCCATGTACAGGCCGATGGTCTGCTCCATCTCCGTGCGCGTCATGCTGCGCTGTTTCTTCCCGTAGGCAATGTCTCTGAGCTCCAGCAGATAAATCACTCCGTCACGCGTCATCTTCTTCACCTCCAAGTAGTGACAGCCAGGAACTGTCGGATGGTGCATCATCTTTCAGCTGCGGCTGGTTGAGATATCCCTCAAACTTCGGCCCGAAAAGTGTCTCCGGCCTCAGGTACCTGCTCATCTTCGGATCCCCTGCCCACTCCTGCGCCTTTTTGTCGATTACGGTCTTGAAGTCATCCAACGTGAACCCTTCCTGCTCTCTTGCATGGATCAGAGTTTTTGTCTTTCTGGTAGAGGCATGATAGTGAGTCCCGCACACACGGTTCAGATACTCCACAACCTCTCGGGCGGAGGAGACAGTGTCCGTGGTTCGTTCAGAACCCGGACTATATCTCTGATCTCCTGATGCTGATTCTCCTGATACCTGATTGCTGATATCTGATATCTGATTACTGATATCTGATAGGGGTACTGTATCGGTACGATATGGATAGGGTATGCATACGGTATCATTAGGGTATGCATCTACAACCTGCTTAAGATAATCGTGGAAACGTTTGGTTTTCACTGTTCCAAGCGTCTTGTACAGCGACTTTTTCAGCCGGTCTGAAGCGCTCCAGTTGTATCTGTACCAGTGAAAAATCAGGATTTCTCTGGTTTTTTCGTCATAGTC
>JBJFHK010000299.1:0-4366 GCA_051893535.1 Eubacterium sp.
CTTTTCTTATGCTGTAAGCTGTCAGAGATACAGGGTTCGTATGCTTATTCATGTATATGTATGTATTTTGCATTCATTTAAGCTTGTATTTTTCTGGTTCGTTTAAATCACGATTATTATATTTTTTGCAGACCTGTGTTTTCTTTCTAGATAAATTGTCGGAAATATTTCAGCGCATATTATGGCATATTTACCAAAATCCTGTGTTTCAGCTTCATTTTTCTCGTGAACAGATCCTTCGATTGACCTTTTTAGAAGATATTCAGTCTCTTGCTGCTGTCATTCTCTGTGTTTTTATATTCTTTCTGTTATATTTCCAGATATATCCATGCACTAATATATATTCAGTTCTGCGCTTTCCCTTAAATTTTGAAAATAAACGAACCAGGAAAAAGTCTATCACAAACTCATCACAATTTCGGGCTTTTCACATCTGTTTATTCTATAGGCTGGATAATTACATTTTTCAATTCTGCAATAAATTTCCCAGCTAATTTTATCTGGTCGGGAACTTGAGGTGAACGGACCGGTTTCCCGACCGGAGGAAATGAAAGTCGGGAAACCGAGCGGATGGTATCCCGTTCCCGACCCGAAAGAGCAGGCAGCGGTCGGGAACTCATGATGAGCGGACCGGTTTCCCGCCCGCGAGAAATGAAAGTTGGGAAACCGAGCGGATTGCTTCCACCCCGACCGATTCTCCGCCTGCTGCCGGGCTTTGAGAAAATATAATGTATACTGCATACCGCACAACCCACACAACTCATATAACCTATACATCTTGCACAGCTCGCATAACCTGCACAACCCGCACAATTCACACAGCTTGCGTAACCCCGCGCAACCCGCACAACCCACATAACCTATACATCTTGCACAGCCCGCACAACCCACGCAAACCACACAGCCCGAACAACCCATATCGTTTGCGATAACATTATTAACATTGGAAAGAACTGCACCGTTTCGTCTTAAATTCCGTGCGTTTGTTTTTCTTGATTAATCGCTTGAAATGGTATAAAATACTTCTAATCTGAATCCCGGATGCAGACCGCATTCCGGCGTTTATGCGTACAATTCCGCCCCTATAAGGTATGAGCAGACGGGCGGCCCGCGGACATGATGTATTAATGAGTATCAGACTGCGGATGACTGAATTGGGCGCTTCAGAATTGAGAGAACATTGTGTTGCATTTTGATTGGAAGGCAGGAGGAGAGCATATGGCACAGTATTTTGATGAACCAAGCAGAACGTTTAGTGAGTATCTGCTTATTCCGGGTTACACATCCAGAGAGTGCATTCCGGCTAATGTCTCATTGAAGACGCCGATTGTAAAGTTCAAGAAGGGTGAGGAACCGGAACTGTCCGCAAATATTCCGCTGGTATCTGCAGCAATGCAGGCCGTTTCTGATGATAAAATGGCTGTTGCGCTTGCGAAGGAAGGCGGAATTTCGTTTATTTACTGCTCTCAGTCGATCGAAAACGAAGCTGCCATGGTCAAGCGTGCAAAGGAATACAAGGCAGGATTCGTAAGAAGCGACAGCAACCTGCGTCCGGACCAGACTCTGAAAGATGTTCTGGATCTGAAGAAGAGAAGCGGTCATTCCACAATCGCCATCACAGAGGATGGAACTCCGGACGGAAAGATCGTCGGAATGGTTACCAGCAGAGACTACCGTGTCAGCAGAATGGATCCGGACACCAAGATCTCCGAATTCATGACGCCGTTTGAAAAGCTGATCACCGCAAAGGACGGATGCACACTGAGCGAAGCCAATGACATCCTCTGGGATAACAAACTGAACGCCCTGCCGGTTATCGATGATCAGCAGAGACTTGCATACTTCGTTTTCCGTAAGGACTACGACAGCCATAAATCCAATCCGAACGAACTTCTGGATGAGAATAAGAGATATATTGTCGGTGCTGCAGTCAACACCAGAGACTATGAGAAGCGCATTCCTGCCCTTGTAGAAGCCGGAGCTGATGTTCTTTGTCTGGACTCCTCCGAGGGATACTCCGTATGGCAGGCAGACGCACTGAAGTGGACCAGAGAGCACTACGGCGATAAGGTAAAGCTGGGTGCAGGAAACGTCGTCGATGCCGAGGGATTCCGCTTCCTGGCTGAGGCCGGCGCAGACTTCGTCAAGATCGGAATCGGCGGAGGTTCCATCTGCATCACCCGTGAGCAGAAGGGCATGGGAAGAGGCCAGGCTACAGCAGTCATCGATGTAGCAAGAGCCAGAGACGAGTACTTCAAGGAGACTGGCGTATATGTTCCAATCTGCTCCGATGGCGGAATCGTTTACGACTACCACATGACACTGGCGCTGGCTATGGGAGCTGACTTCATCATGCTGGGAAGATACTTCGCGAGATTCGATGAGTCCCCGTCCAACCGCCTGAACATCAACGGAAATTACGTCAAAGAGTACTGGGGCGAGGGATCCAACAGAGCCCGCAACTGGCAGAGATACGACCTCGGCGGAGACGGCGGAAAGATGAAGTTCGAGGAAGGTGTAGATTCCTACGTTCCTTACGCCGGCGGACTGCATGAGAACGTCAACCTGTCCCTGAACAAGGTCAAGGCAACCATGTGCAACTGCGGAGTTACCAACATCCACGACCTGCAGCAGGATGCCAAGCTGACACTGGTATCCGCGACATCCATCGTGGAGGGCGGTGCGCACGACGTCATTCTGCGTGACTCCAGCCAGAATACAATTCGATAATCAAATATTGTCAGACAACACAATAGTTAAATGCGTCTGCTGGATTTCTGGTCCGGCAGACGTTATCGTTTTTATGAAACAGAGACATATTGGAGAAAACTATGGAAAAAGAACTGGTTATTGTGCTCGATTTTGGCGGGCAGTACAATCAGCTGATCGCGCGGCGTGTTCGTGAATGCAACGTTTACTGCGAGGTTCATCCGTACACGATGCCAATCGAGAAGATCAAGGAAATGAACCCGAAGGGAATCATCCTGACCGGCGGACCGAACAGCGTTTACGACGAGAAATCACCGCACTATGATCCTGCACTCTTCAGCCTCGGCATTCCGATCCTGGGCATCTGCTACGGCGCGCAGCTGATGGCATGGTCCCTGGGCGGAAAGGTTGAAACCGCACCGGTCAGCGAGTACGGAAAGACAGAAACCATCATTGACAGAAGCGGCCGCCTCTTTGGCAACGTTTCCGAGAAGACCATCACCTGGATGAGCCACACCGACTACATCGCAGAGCCGCCGGAAGGATTCCGCGTGACATCCCATACAGAAGTCTGCCCGGTTGCGGCGATGGAAAACGATGAGAAGAAGCTGTACGCTGTGCAGTTCCATCCTGAAGTTACCCACACCGTTGAGGGACAGAAGATTCTTTCCGCGTTCGTTCTGGGTCCTTGCGAGTGCAGCGGAAGCTGGAAGATGGACGATTTTGTCGACAAAACGATCCTTGAGCTGAGGGAGAAAGTGGGTTCCGGAAAGGCGCTGTGTGCCCTCTCGGGCGGCGTGGATTCTTCCGTAGCAGCCGTTCTGATGTCAAAAGCAATCGGCAAGCAGCTGACCTGCGTGTTCGTTGATCATGGCCTCCTGAGAAAGGACGAGGCAGAGAGCGTCGACCGCGTATTTGGACCGGATGGACCTTACGATTTGAATTTTGTCCATGTAGATGCTCATGAAAGATTTTATGAGAAGCTGAAGGGCGTCACCGAGCCGGAGAAGAAGCGCAAGATCATCGGCGAGGAATTCATCCGCGTGTTTGAAGAGGAAGCAAAGAAAATCGGCGCTGTAGATTATCTGGTACAGGGCACGATTTACCCGGACGTTATCGAAAGCGGCCTGGGAAAATCTGCAACGATCAAGTCCCACCACAATGTCGGAGGACTGCCGGATTACGTTGATTTCAAGGAAATCATCGAGCCGCTGAGAATGCTCTTCAAGGATGAAGTCCGCCGCGCAGGTCTGGAACTCGGCATTCCGGAAAACCTGGTTTACCGCCAGCCGTTCCCGGGACCGGGACTGGGCATCCGCATCATCGGTGAAGTCACGCCGGAAAAGGTAAAGATCGTTCAGGAAGCAGATGCTATCTACAGAGAAGAGATCGCAAAAGCCGGCCTCGACCGCAAGATCAACCAGTACTTTGCGGCCCTGACCAACATGCGGTCTGTCGGCGTCATGGGCGATTTCAGAACCTACGACTACGCCATCGCCCTGCGTGCCGTCGAAACATCCGATTTCATGACCGCAGAAGCCACCAACATCCCTTGGGAAGTTTTGCAGAAAGTCACCAGCAGAATCGTAAACGAAGTCGACCACGTCAACCGCGTATTCTACGACTGCACCAGCAAACCGCCAGGGACCATTGAGTT
>JBJFHK010000300.1:0-4352 GCA_051893535.1 Eubacterium sp.
GCCACCGGAACGACGGTGGCTTTTCTAGTCAAGACACGTGCTATTTGCCGCTTACGTATGACCGAATTTCAGAGAAATTACGGATTGAAGATTGCAATTTTGACAGCGAAAAAGGGACCATCGCCCCATGCTTATTTGAGCTTAGTGCAACAGCCCCTTCAATTTCTTATACTTATTAGGGGTTGACCGCCATCCAACCTGCGGACAATCCTTTTCTACAGTTATTATACACTTCGAAATGACAGGAATCAAATTTTATCAGTCAGTACGGCTCTGAGCACTTGTTTTATACCCCAGTATCCGTAGGATCAGATTTACTGCAGAAATCGCAATAATATACAGAATGGCGGCTTTAGTGGTAACGGCAATGAAGAATACTGATATTCCCAGGATCAGGCCGCTGTTCATGATTCCCCATCCATTCCAGTTATCTGCATGGCTGTAGAAGTATGAGGCCTTAGTGTCTTTTGATTCGATGATCAGCACGATCAGCCCGGCGATACACAGAATTGCTCCAATACCGATGGAAACCCGGTCCGGAATATTGATAGAATAAAAATGACGTACAGCCAGTCCGATTACTGAAAGTACGAGAATGTAGATGATGTTATACAAGCCATATTTCATCGCCCTGTTCATCAGGATTCATCTCCTTCCTTATTATCTGTTAATTCTGTCATCTATACATAATAAATCAGACCACTAATGGAAAACTCATTCAGTTAGAATTATATACGCAGTATAAGAGTGAACGTTCATAATTACCATCCTTATCACCTTCCATCTTGAGCAGTATTCAATCTTGAATGCCAGCATCATACGCTTCCGTCAATTTCAAATCAAAGGAAAAACAATACTATTTTCTACTCACAGATTATCATGGATCCGACTTTACGTCAATATTTTTTAATCACACTGTTTTTTTCTACGATATAAAAAGACAGATCATCAGAGATAGCCTGTCACTCCTGTTATTCTTCGGATATCTGCACTTTTCCACGCTGATCCGAATTGCGTACAATCAATGTCTGATATCATAGAAAATCAGCTCTGATCCGAAGCCGGTAATTCCGTCGTGTATAATTGTTTATACATATCAACAAACTCTTTAACTCCCTGTGCATTTAAGCCTTATTGATTTTCCATTATTTTACATTCTTCTTCGGATGAACAGCTTTTTTCATCATATTCCCGAATAATGTTCAGTTCAGCTCAGAATCTCACTCTGAATTGACCACCGCTTTGATCATACCGGCCCTAAAAAGTTCGGATAAAATCCGATTTTCCTGTTCATCCGACACATAAAAATAAACTTCGGATGGACAGGAAAAAGGACCGGCTTTCCGACTTTTCAAGCTGCCACAGCCTAAACCCATCCGTTTTTTGTAACAACTGCATTCTAAAGCATTTATGTTTGATCGTCAGACCAATATACAGTATACTCAGCTTACCCCATAACCATCAGCCCCCGCTCACCAGACCAATCGCTACATAACAGCAGCCTGCTGACCATTATTACCGCCTGAAAGCAATAATCCACAATTCACGGCCGGCCGGAGACAGACGCCAGACACATCACATAATAACAGCAGTTTGCTGATCATTATTACCGCCTGAAAAATAAAAATCCACAATTCACTGACAGCTGATGACAGAGCATCTCGTAAGGCCGCTGATGGGGCCTCTCGGAGCACTGAAAACAGGATTTACAGAAACAGTATGTACAGGTAAAATATTGTTTGAACATAAATTTATAATAAATTCTCCAGGCAGCATCCGGTAAGAATACATCTCGGAAGCTCGATGCCGGAACTGAAGTCGAATGGCTGAAGCGGCGAGCGGACTATCCGCACTGTTTCCATCACATGTTTGCGGGAGTCCCCGCCGCTTTCCAGACGACTTCAATATTCCGGCCGAGCTGGAGAGCAGTAGTCGAACCGGATGCGCAGCCTGGAGAATCATAAATTTATTTCAATTAACATATTTTACCTGCACATCTTACTGCCTGTCGATCACCAGATGCCCCGTCATCAGATCAAAGAAGGCCGTCACACCGGTGAGCAGATACGCCAGAGAGGCGGAAAGCGGGATGTAGCAGGCTGTAGCCAGCAGGAACAGAAGCACATGGTTTTTTGGCGAATAATACAGCAGTGCCGCGAATGGCAGTGCAGAAAGAATCAGCCATGGAAGGTAAGACAGAATCAGGTTGAAAAATTTCATGGAATTTCCGCGCATGAGCTGCCAGCTTTCCCGGATGCACTGCATGCCGGTTTTTGAGTGGTCGTCCATTAACAGGAAGTTTGCCTGGCTGGTGCGGATCGCGAAGATGATTCCCGGGAAGATGAACATCAGCAGGCCGCCGATAATCAGTACATAACGGATGATCATGATCTCAATGGATTTAATATAGCGCATCGGCGTTTCGAAGCCGCTGAACACCATGACCGGATCTGTTTTTTCCCTGCGGAAAAACATGAGCAGGAATCCGCACATGCCGGATACAAAGGCTCCTTCGGTCATAAGGTTGTAAGAAGATGCCAGTGTTGACACCTTAAAGCCGGAAGCGGCATATTTCGCGTAGGCGCCGAGCGCGGCGGTGTTAATCGTCTGCCGGCCGAGCGGAATAAACAGGATAAAAAACTGCCGCACCTGGGCAGTCAGCAGAAAATACAGAAAAACCGCAAGCATGACCAGTCCGAAGCGTCCTCTCAGTTCACTCCTGGAGATGTTCATGATCAGCCGGTTAGATTCTGTTACAATACGGTTTTTATACGTCATAAGCTTAACTCCTTGATTTCTGTATGATTGCCGCTCTTTTTCCCTTCCCGGAAAGCGAACGGTAGAAAGTATTATACCACATTATGAAGAAAAATCTGAATGTGATAAGAAAAGAAATTACTTATTGAAATTTTATCTTGAAAGGATCGTTTTGTTATGGAAAAAGAATACAGAAAAGCGCTGGTTATCACGGCGCATGTTGAGGGAATTCCTCATATACACATTAATGAAAACGAATATGATGAAGTAATCTGTGCGGACGGCGGAATCCGCGCGGCAGATGCGCTGAATCTCCATCCTACACAGTACATCGGCGACTACGACTCCGCACAGCAGCCGGATGTTCCCGGGCTGATCAAACTTCCGTGCAAGAAAAATATGACGGACAGTGAAGCCGCGATCGATCTGGCCATCGACCATCACTGTAATTACATCACGATGCTCGGCGGCCTGGGCGGACGTTTCGACCATACTATGGGAAACATCGGCATGCTCGCCAGCTTCACCGGTAAAATCCATCATATTGAAATTCTGGACGGCTGGAACCGTGTGTTCATTTCCGATCCGGGTACAGTACGCGTGAAGCGTAACGGATTCAAGTACATCAGCATCATCGCCTATGGCAGCCGTGTGACGGGAATTACACTCCGCCAGGTCAAGTATCTTCTTGACGATTACACTTTGTCGAACGAGACGACCCGCGGTGTCAGCAATGAAATCGCCGATGACGAAGAGGAAGCCGTCATCACCCACAAAACCGGCCGTCTGTTAATCATTCAGTCCAATGACGCGGATTAATTCTGGCAGGGTCGATTCGAACGGAACGCTGTAACGCGTGCGCTTATCCTCTTCAGAAGCCTTCTGGACGGTTTTCTGCACGTAGGAGCTGGCGATCTCTGCGGCCTCCCTGTAACTCTTTCCATGCAGAACGGCTCCGACAAGCACGCTGGAGAAGAGGTCGCCGGTTCCATGATAGCTTCCGCCTACTTTCTCATTCTGGCAGGAATAGAATTCACCAGATGCGCTGTCGTATCCATAAACACCAGTCATGCCCTCTGACAGGGAAGCACCGGTCAGCATAACTTCCCTGCAGCCGAGGTCAGCGAACTTTTTCAGCAGGGTCTGATACTCTTCTCTGCTGCAGGATTCATGGTACTCTGATCCGGTCAGCAGACTGATTTCCGACAGATTCGGAACCGCCAGATCTGCCCTTGCAGCCAGTTTCCGGTTTTCCGCCGCATAGGCTTCGTCGAATCCCGGATACAGCTTTCCGCCGTCTGCCATCGCAGGGTCCATAATAAACAGGGTGTCCTCAGCTTTGAACGCGTCCAGGATTTCCAGCACATACTGTACGTCCTGACGGCTCCCGAGGTATCCGGTGTAAATCGCATCGAAGTGAAGCTTCAGATCTTTCCACTGCTCTATGGCCTCTGGAATGAATGACGACATGTCCTTTACCCTGAATCCCGGAATCTGTGTATGGGACGTCAGCACTGATGTAACCAGCGGAACCGTCTCGATTCCCATGGCAGAAAGCACTGGAAGCGCAACTGTCTGGGAGCATTTCCCGAAAT
>JBJFHK010000301.1:0-4349 GCA_051893535.1 Eubacterium sp.
TCTTCGATTGAAAAGGGGTTAGAGGCCCATAGATCCTATATCAGCGTCTAAAACAGTTCACTTCTGAACTGTTCTCTTCTGATTCATGAATTTACGGATGATTTGAATGTCATTTTATTGTCACGAGTGACAATATCATTATGCCGTGGAGTGGCGTCCATTGCAAGCTGTTTTGACCCAACCTTGGGATTTTACAAGCGTTCTATCTTTTCGTCACCGTCAGAGATATGCATCTGTAAGAACCTGCCGAAGATCAGATGCTTTTACACCGTGTATTTTTAAATTCTTAAGATCCTGATCCGTAACATTCATCTCGTCGATGAAAACGGTCATATCCCTCCTGATTTCCTCAGGAAGTTCACACCGCTCCAATACCATTTCCGATGCTATACGTATAACATCATTCCGATGCTTTTTCAGGTCCCGTGAATCTACATGAATTCCTTGCTGTATTTTCTCTCTCAGATCTAGCCATGCTTTAGCCTTGAATGGAATCAGCCAGCTCGGCCTCAGCACAGAAACGCCTCCGATAATATCACGTCCCTTAATTAAGGCTCCGTAGTATGCATCATTCAATAGGATTGCGGAGAGACTGGAAACGCTGTCATCAATATGCACAGGTGTCAGAGAGTTATCATAATCAAGTAAATACTCTGATCTGGCAAACAACTCAATCATCAGTGGAAATCTGTCATCAAGTGGTTTATCAAATCTGTAAAACTGCGGTTCACCGCTCGATTTTGCCTGTTCTGATATCCGCCTTCGTGAATGAAGTTCCAGAAATGCTCTCCGAATTCTTTTGTAAGAGCCTCTACGATAATTACAATATCCAGATCTCTTGTCGCACGGAAATCTGATCCAATGTCTCCGAAGGAAATATCACAAGCGGCTCCTCCAATCAGTACATATTGATCCGTAAAATCTGAAAAATAGTCGCGGAATGTATCAAGTCCTTTTACCATACATACTTCTCCAACATTTCATCAATTGATTTGCTTATACGCGGTTCCTGCAGTTCATCATCACTTAAACCGAGCATCAATGAAAATGGGTCTATTGCTTTCTTGTCTCCGAAAGGTATCTTATACCCAACTTCCTGTACGATGCACTCAGGTATATCTCCGACTCCGGACAGCTTATCCAGAGAAAAATCAATCAAAGAAAGTTCTTTTTTCGCAACTGCAATATAACGGCAGTCCGGTTCATTCAACAGAGAATAATGGGAAAGAGCCGATAGTCCTGATAGCGTAAAAAGTCGTTCTGGTTGCTCCTTAAGCGCATAAATCTTCACAATCGGATTACGGAGTATGGGTCGAATCTGCTCCCACATAGCTTTTTTATCCGTATCAGCGGTAAAATTCCTGGCACGATACTTCACATTTAGATAGGGAACATTCAGTGCTTCCAATTCGTCAAAGCTTCGTGTAATAGACATCTTGGAAACGTTCATTAATTCCGCTGCTTTCGTTACGTTTACGTTCTCCCAGTTCTGATACAGGGAGCAGAGAAGCAGCTTCTGCGTCAGAAATGATATCCTGCCGCACGGAATGGTTTTTTTTCCTTTCTGATCATCTAAAAGAATTCCAATAAAGGGTAGGTATATCTGGTGGTTCTCCCATATAAAAGGAATTCCTTCTTCCAGCAGAGTATCCCGCGTATAGTAGTTAATATTCTTAAGAAAAAGAACACATTTCTGACCGGTTAATATTTCTATCTGCCGATGTTGCTTTCTCAAGTCCACAAGAGTCATTTTTTCAAACGGTTCAGCAGCGAGTACTTTATAGCCCCCAATAATCAGCCAATAAAATGTATACGTTCCCCTAAGTGCTAGTGGTAACTTATTTGCCTCTTCATAAGGAAAGATCTGAACATACTGATGAAGGATTTTTTCAATATACTCTTCCAATCTGTTACCTCTTAATGCATGGAAAGTGAAAGTTCTGGCCATTTTTAATTGTAACTTATTTTACGTTACAATTCAAATCATTTCCAATAGACTTCATCTCCACATCCATCGTAACGTAGTATTCAATCCTTCCAAAATGCCGGAAATATCGCTCGTTATTTTACAATGCTTGTAGGAGGCATGTTTCCTCTTTTCATTTCGTCTCTCACTCTTCCCACCTGTTTCAGCATCGAATACCGATTCAGGGCATTTTCCGCCTCGAAGACATTATGCTGCAGACATTCTCCTTCTTCGCCCAGTTCCCTTTTCTCTTCTTCATATTCATCCACAATGTCTTTCGGAAAAAAGTCTTCAAAATGGAACGGTTTCGTATGCCCTGCCTTCACTTCTTCTTTCGCTTTGTCCAGTTTATTTATAGCGTCTTCGAGACCTTCCTGCTCGTATCCGAACCATGATGCTTCATATAAAACATCAGCCATAAGCTCAAAAAGGTGATGCTGTGTATATGGCGCGTCCGATACAAGAAAGCTCATAATTTCTTCCTGCGCTGTGAACTCATACGCGTATGGCGTAAGATCAGCATCCGCTTTTTCGAGAATATCCGACTGCAGGAACATTTCCGTTATCGGCTCGATCATCCACTCCGATTCATCCAAACCAGGATAGGAAAGCAGAATGGAAACCTCTTCAGAAACGGAAGGAGTAAGAGAAAGAAGCCGCTCAATGTATGCGTGGAAATTTTCTCTCCTATTCTCATAGTATTCTCTTATTTTCTGCATCACTTCCGGCGGTACTGACATAGCGCTGACATCTTTGAATGCCCCGTATTTACTGCAGTATGTATCATACAATTTGTCCGGATCAAGAGTCTTTAAGTATTCCTGTACTATTTTCATACACAATTTCTATATTCTCCATTTGGCGTGATAAATGGCGGGATAAATCAGTTCAGTCACCGTCCCATATGCAATCCGGCCGCATCTTGGCAAGTGCCAGAAGCTGATATAAAGGTTTTATGGCGTTTGCCGCTGTCGACCTCCAATAATCTGAATCAGGTCCTTCATACCAATCCACTGTTTCATCGCGCCATGAGTACTTGATTCCGCTCTCTATAGCTTTCAGCAGATCTTCTATGACGTTCCCTTTTTCATCATATGCTACTTGAATTTGTCGTTTTACCGTAATCCATTCGCTGCCTTTTTTGTATTTTTCTTCCAGCTTCTCAATCATGTTGGAAAGGACCGGTATGCTGTCAGCGCCTGACAAGCCATAGATTGTTCTGATGCCATTCTCAGGATACACTTCTTCGTAATAGCGCGAGTAGTTGCATGTGACATTCAAATCAGCCTCAGTATTTAATGCCGGTGTAAATGTGTGCGTTTCAGGATGATAGTCCGCTTTGTATGTTCCTCCAATCATGAAATGTCCCGGAACCTCTGCCGTCCTGCCTGTAACAGGATCATTTAAGGAAATATCGTAGCTCATAGCTGATCTCCCTGCTGTCGTTGTATCATGATTTCCGTTCAGTAATAATTATATCCATTGGATAAATTATAATTGATTCTCAGCCCAATATCAAATAGAATCAAATAGAGTATTTAAGAATTTTTCCAGAATCCAGGAGATAATGAATACATATGACTTTCAGTCCCGAGCGGTTACAGGAAATCCGCACCAGCCTAAATATCAATAAATCAGAAGCAGCAAGAATGCTTAATCTGTCTCCTATGGGATACTGGAGATATGAAAATGGTGAGCGGATTCCTTCATACCAGATGATCTGCTTCATGGCACAGACATTTCACTGCTCTTATGAATATCTCTGCTGTGAAACAGACGATCCTTCTCCGACTGCGATCGTTGTATCCCAAAAAAACGATCCAATACTTTTCGAGATAATTAAAAGCATCTCGGATGATGAGTCCGGGATGCGAAAAAGAATGATCTCCTATTACGAAAAAATCAAAACGCTGAATGGCAAACAGCCGGAATAATTTTCGATTAGCAATTTTCCTTTATCTTCAGGCAAGTGGACGTGATCCGATTTATTACCCATGTTATCACCCATTACAGCACGAGTAGGTGGATGATAACCTCCCTTGAAGGTTATAGTCCACACCAGAACATTGCCGGGAACATGCCGAAAATTACATTATTGAATGAATAATCGTCAATAAAAAACAGCAATAGCCACTCGCAAATTTCATCTCTTGCTACCAATTGCATATCACGATATCTTCCGATCCGGGCGTGGTAAAAAGCGCCCGGTGAAACGGTAAGCCACTCTCCCTGACACGTTTAACTTGCTGAGCTCAATCATTTTCACCTCAGAGAATGACAGAAGCCCTGTATTTTCAACATTTTCCGGGTGTACTTTAACTTGCTTTTAATTGAACCAAATCACGCTTTCGCGTGAAACCTTTCTCAAGCCGTCGTTGCATTG